>JBGVLA010000126.1:0-5534 GCA_045124015.1 Eubacteriales bacterium
TTACGGCTTCAGTGATATTTTATTCGCCTCCAAACTCGCGTAGCGAATACCACTCGGCGATAGCCGAATATCACTGCGAAGCAATAGAACTCGCCGCAGGCGAATAAAACTGCCCAACTTCCTTATGAGAAGTTGGGCAAAAAAGCGGGATTTTCTCTATTCAAAACGGATGCGCAAATAATAAATTTTCGTCGCATTCTCTTCGCCCAAAAGATTCACAGCGATATAGTATGCCCAATCCGTATATTGCCCGGCAAATGTCGGATCTTCATACCAACGTGCCGTATCAATGACCACACGGTCATTCGATAACGTATGCTTTTCAAGGGTAACACGCCCCGTATATGGAATCTCTTTTCTGTCCGCATCGATCACACAAACGCGAAAAGCATCGACAGATGATACTGCGCCTTCGACCTCAAACGCGATAACGTCGCCATTATGTACCACGACGGGCTCATAATCGGTCAAATAGTTCTGTACCCATTCCTCAGCCAATTCCTCGGGAAAATCCAATCGGAATGATGTTCCCGGCGTATTGCCCTCGTAAGCAAGCATTACGCTGTCATTGACCAAAACGGTGGTTTCCCCACAAGATGCCATGGAAAGCAAAAATACGATACACAAACATAAAGATAGTATCTTTTTCATATCGATCTTGCCTCTTCCAACGATCAAAGAGTGGAAACTACGATATCTGCACCCTCGGAAACGGCAAATTCACCAAAACCTGCGGGAATATATACACTTTCGCCCTTTTTGATGTTCATTTTGCCGCCGTTCCAAGTGATAACGGCTTCTCCTCCGAGGCAAAGCAAATGTACGAAGCTTTCTTCGGTCGCGGTCATTGCAAATGCCTTTTCAAAATGATAAACGGTGAAATAACCGCATTTTGCAATGATGCCAAGCTCGTCGTTTGCATCTGCACGAACGGCAGAAGGATCTTCGATCTTGTCAATTACGGCAAGCGCATCGTCAACGTGAAGCTCACGAAGCTTACCGTCAGCACCGCGGCGGTTGTAGTCATATACGCGGTAGGTAATGTTGGAGTTCTGCTGGATCTCCGCGATCAAAATGCCGCGGCAGATGGCGTGTACCATGCCGGAAGGAATGAAATAGGTTTCGCCCTTTTTAACAGGAACGTAATTCATGAGTTCCTCAAGAGTACCGTTTTCGATGGCAGCACGAACCTCTGCGGCAGAATATTTTTTCTTCAAGCCATAGATGATTCTTGCATCGGGAGCGGCATCCACGATATACCACATTTCGGTCTTACCAAGGTCTGTGGTATGCGCTGCGGCATATTCATCATCGGGATGGACCTGAATGGAAAGGTCAGCTTCCGCATCGATGAGCTTGATGAGAAGCGGAAAACGCTCGCCGTCCCAGCCCTTCTTGACTTCATCCTTATGCGCGTTCAGATAATCGGAAAGAAGCATACCGTCAAACGTACCGCCGACGATGGTATTCACGCCGTCTGCGCGGTCGGTAAGCTCCCACGATTCTGCAATTTTTTCACCGGGCGTACCCTTACCGTATTCACGGGCAAGTCTTTCTCCGCCCCAAATGATCTTTTTCGTAATCATACCAAGTTTCAAAGGTTCCATAAAACATTCCTCACTTTATTTTCAATTTTACTTGCAAGAGTGCAAAAAATCCTATATAATAAAATTATAGCAGTAAATTTCCTTTTTTTCAATACCTATCTGCAAATTCAAATTTACAATCGGAGATTTTTATGAATCAAGCATTTCAAAATTTTCCTTTTCCCTTGCCAATGATTTTAGATGGCGCAACGGGAACAGAGCTGATAAAAGCAGGCATGCCGTCGGGAGTTTGCCCCGAAGAATGGATACTTGCACATCCCGATGTCATATCGGATATACAAAAACGCTATGCAGGATCAGGATCAAACGCCGTTCTTGCTCCGACCTTCGGTGCAAATCGAGAAGTCCTTTCTCGTTACGGACTTGGTGAAAAGACCGCAGAAATGAATATCGCACTTGCTCGTCTTTCAAGAGCGGCGGCAGGAAATGCCCTTGTTGGCGGTGATCTTTCGCCAACGGGAAAGTATCTCCGTCCCATCGGAGATATGGATGCAGATACGCTCATCGATATCTATTTTGAACAGGCTAAAGCACTCGATCCGTATGTCGATTTCTTCATGATCGAGACAAATATGGACCTTGCGGCAACGCGCATGGCGGTCCTAGGAGCAAAAAAAGCATCGCAAAAGCCGATTTTTGTAACAATGACTGTTACAGAAAGCGGAAAAACCATGTCGGGAGATGCCCCTGATGCCGCTTTTTTGACACTTTCGGCACTCGGAATTTCTGCGTTTGGGCTCAACTGCTCTACAGGTCCGCGCGAGATGAAGAAGCTTTTGACCCCTCTTGTTCCGCTTTCCTATTCGCTCGGAATTCCACTTATCGCAAAGCCCAACGCAGGCGCACCTGCCGCTGACGGTACGCATACCCACCTCGATGCTTCGGAATTTGCCGATATCTGCCGTGAGATGGCGGAGGACGGAATCCTCATTCTCGGCGGATGCTGCGGAACGAATGCTGAGCATATTTCGGCAATTTATGAAGCGCTTTCCGGTATAAAATTGCCCGAAGCACCCGAAAAGCTCGACGTTTCCCGTTTAGCTTCCACGGCAAGGGTCATCGCGCAGATTCCCGAAGAATTGCCCGAGCCCATCATCCCCGACGAGGATTTCACGGATAACGCCGACGAAATGGCAGACGAGGAAGATTTCATCTATATTCAAATAGAAACCGAGGAAGATGCCGATATCGTTTTGGAATCTGCGCCGTTTCTCTCTGCGCCGCTTGCCGTTTGCGGAAACGAAAACGCGATTCAAAAGCTCGAAAGATATTTTTGCGGGAAAATCGTAATTGTTTCTATGTAATACAAAAAAGGACTTCCGATGAAGTCCTTTTTTGTATTAACATAATTTTCAAAGTAAAGATGTTTCGCGCATTATTTGATCAATTTTTCCAGAAAATGTTTGTTCCACTTGTTCCGATAAAACGATATTTCACGAGCAATATGTTTTTTTATACGTTTACGCTCATCAGCAAGAATAATAGGGATATTATGTAGCGCAATTTTCAAATCGTTGATTCGTTCTTCATTGGGTTCTTTCAAGCTATCTAACAATTCCTCAAACATGGCAGAAAGAATTTGATATGCGAAATCATCTTTTATGATTTTCACTCCGTAGGTATAGACATTTTTTGTCAATATCCATTGCCACTTTTTATACTCTTTCAGTTCTTGAATATCGGACAAAACACTGCGAATTTTATTAAATTCAACGATATTATCTTTTTGCTCGGCATCAATCGTATCTTTAATGGCTTTTGATACGGCATAATCATATCCCAAACCATCCGAACGCATCAAAACGATCGACCAATAAATATCGTAAAAATCATAATTCGTTAGCAACATAATATTTTACCTTCCTTATAAAATCCTGCATCGTTTTATTTATTACATGATAAAAAATCGACCTTATTTTCCACTTCAAAACACATAGTATCTGTATTGAGCACATGAATACCGCAATTTGAAATCTTGAAAGACTTCCCTTTATTGCTCCACTCCATGTTTTTCACGATATGATAGATCACGTTGATAACGCCACTATGTGTAACGACCAAAACATTACGGTCAATCGTTTTACACTCGGAAAGAAAACGCACAAACCACGCTTTGATGCGGAGATAAAAATCAAGAGGGCTTTCGCCGTTTGGATACGCTTCATCCATTCTCAAGGAACTGAAAAAGAGCCCCGGATAGCGGATAAGCGCTTCTTCATTGAGCATACCCGCCAGATCACCATTGTTCGTTTCTCTGATCTGCGGTTCTTCTATGATAGGCAGACTCAATTCAATCGATACATAACTCGCCGTAGTCATGGTTCTCGGCAAATCACTCGATACGATTTGCGAAATCTGATAAATTGCATTGTTTTCACGAAGGTGTTTTGCAAGTTTTTTCGCTTGCTCTATGCCCTCCTCTATTAAATCCATATGACTCCAACCGCCGCGATACCTGTCGTCATCTTTTCCATGTCGGACAAAAATCATTTTCATAGCATATCCTCATTCAAATCCAGTCATTCCATATGGATATAGTATAACATTCGTAAGATCAAATGTCAAATAAAAAGGAAACGATTTATTTTTTACCGCAAAGATACTCTCGTATTTCTTCATTGCGTTCTGTGCAAAGAAGATAGAGATATACGCCGTTTGAAAAAACAACGGTGTTTTCTTTTTTCTCTGCCCGTTCCAAAAGAAGCGCCATGACTGCCTTTTGGTGAGAAACATCATAAAGCTCGATGACGATGATCTCTCTTTCATTGTATCTTCTTGAACAATAGACTGCCATGGAATCCACATAGCGTAAGTCGGAAAGCCTTGCACCAAAAAACATTCTTTCCAGGAACGTATCCGTTAGCGGATGCTTGGCATCTTTTCGGGTACTGTAACAATATCCATCCTCTATGCCATATTCTGCAAGGACTGCCTCTAAGATCTCATCCGCATTTCTCGTTTCCTTCGATAATGAAGGCAAGCAGGATGAAAATATACATATGATGATCAACGTAAAACATAATAATTTTTTCAAAATAAAAATCACACTCCCTTTTATCTTATGATAAGGAGTGTGATTTTATTTCAAATATTTGCGGATCTTATCGCGGTAGCGATAAAAATAAATACGGGAAAGTCTTGTGAAAAGAATATCACAAAGCACATATACGATATTGGCAAAAATGAAATAGACAATATAAAAAACAAACGCGGGGATTCCCCATATATTTTCTGTGGAAAAACCCATCAGCTCCGCACCGAAATATACGATAGCACCGAACAGCAGATTGAAAACAAGCACTTTCGGGAGCCACGCCCATTTTTTCATTTTCTTTTCAAAAAAGAATTTGGATATCGGCACATAACCAAATAGCCCAACAAATAAAATCGCGGGCGATTTATTTGGCAAAAGCAACAACGATAATACGGAAATCACAAGATATACCATTCCCGCATATCCGTATCCAAGCTCCAAAACACAAAACAGAACAAGGAAGGATGCCAAAATTGCCGCCGACATATCCAGGATATCCAACATCGAGCCCAAATAAAGAAAAATAACACCCAAGGAAGCGCAAAGCGCTGCCAAGGATAGGATTTTTGTTTTTTTCATATCAGCAACAAGAAATCAGGTCGCCGCCACACATTTCGCAGAGGCAATCCATACAGATAAGCGTTGAGCAGACATCGCACATGGTATCGCTCGTACGCTGCGTTTGAGATGAAGAGGTATAATTGCGGATGCTGTTTGCAGCGTTACGGTATTCTTCATTCGCAGGATCCATACGGCACGCGGAATCAAAATATTTCGCCGCTTCAAAATACCAACCCTTTGCACGGAATACCACGCCTTTGAGATAAAACCATTCCGCATTGCGTTCGTTCATGGGAACGGAATCCAGTCTGATCTGCGCTTCATAATAATCA
>JBGVLA010000127.1:0-3721 GCA_045124015.1 Eubacteriales bacterium
TCAAGAGCATCCGCGCCGATACGGTCTATAGTCGCGCCAAGACGCTCCTTCACGTAACCGTTCTCCTTGTACCAAAGCATGACTTTCTCAATTACCGCAGGGACTTCATCGACTGAATAGGTATTGCGGAGCTGTGTGCCCATTCGCTGCGTTTTACCCCAAGTTCCGCCAACGAAAATGCGGCAGACCGATTCCGATTCCTTTGGAACCGCGCCGAATGGACATTTGCCAATGCAAACACCGCAATTCGTACATTTGTTACCGTCAATAACCGCTTTGCCGTTCATCACAGATACGGCTCTCGAGGGACAGTTTTCAACAACCGAACACTTTTTGCAACCGTGGCAAAGTGCGCTGTCAAAAGAAAACATCTTGCATCCCTCAACGCCAACGTCATTCAGACTGGGCTTCATACAACTGTTCGGACAGCCGCCAACGCCAATCTTGAATTTGTGAGGAAGCTTAACGTCACTCATCCCTATGTAAAATTTGTCGTAAATGATCTTTGCAAGAACCTGTGTATCAATGTTTCCGTAAACGCAGGTCGTGCCCTTGCAAGCGGTGATAGGACGAACCTTCGCTCCGGTACCGCCAAAGTACAAGCTTCGCTCTGACATATATTGCTCCGCCTTGGGAATTTTATCAAACGGAATTCCAACGATTTCGGCGGCAAGTCTTGCCGTGAAGATCACCTTGCCATTGCCAAATTTCTCGGCGCATTCTGCAATTGTATGAAGCTCAGAGGGTGTGAAAAGTCCTGCAACTGTCACAACTCTGCCGGAAAAGCAATCCGTACCTCTATTACGTAAAAAGCCTCGTGCTTTTACACTCATAATTTGTTCTTTTGTAAGCATGTTGTTTACATCTTTGAAATTGACATAATGTGAGTTTTGTGATAAAATGTATTATATCACTTTTTATACGATAAGTCAATGTATTTGAGGTTAACAAAGAAGATTATGACGAAAAATAGAATCCTTATTTATATTTTGGTCGTGGCAGTTGTCATGACCTTACCAGGTGCGCTTGCCTCGTGCGGTAATACCGATGATTTAGTCGATGATACCGTCACGTTTACAGACGCACTTGGACGCAAGGTGACAATCCCCAAAAATCCCGAAAGAGTTGCAGCATTACTTGGAAGCTTTTCAGATGTGTGGCTCCTGGCCGGTGGTAAGCTCTGCGCTTCTGCCGAGGATGCTTGGGAGGATTTTTGCTTGGAGCTTGGCGATGCTGTCAATCTTGGAGGCGCTCATTCGCCGAGCCTTGAGCTTCTCATATCAGCTGATCCCGATTTCGTGATCGCAAGCGCATCAACCGCCTCCAACGTGGAAATGAAGGAATCCCTCGATGCTATGGGAATCACCGTTGCATATTTTGACGTGGATAATTTCGATGATTATCTGAAGATGCTCGATATATGTACCGACATTACCGGTCGCAAGGATTTGTATGAGCAGAACGGACTTGCTATTAAGGCGCAGATCGATGAGATAAAAACAGAGTATAAAAATGCAGATATTCCCGACGGTGAACGAAAAGTCCTGTTGCTACGAGCCGCTTCGAGTTTTGTGAAGGCAAAAGGCAGTAGCGGAACGATCCTCGGCGAAATGCTCAGCAGTATGGGTTGTATCAATATTGCCGACAGCGATACAAGGCTGCTTGAAAATTTGAGCGTGGAGGCGGTGATACGGGAAGAACCGCACCATATCTTTGTGGTAACGATGGGAAGTGATACCGAAGCGGCGATGCAGTCGCTTGAAAACATGATGAAGGAGAATCCCGCTTGGGGGACGCTTGATGCGGTTAAGAACGGAAGATTGCACGCTATGGATAAAACGCTGTTCAATCTGAAGCCGAATGCTCGCTGGGCAGAATCATACGAGATATTATATGAAAAGCTTACAAAAAAATAGGATCGTGTACACATATGCGATATCGCTCGCAGTATTGCTTCTGTCCGTTATCCTTGGCATATTGCTCGGATCAACCAAGATTAGCCTTTCGGATATGCTTGGAGCAATTGTCAGAGGCGATTATCAAAGCACCGAAGCAAGAATCTTACTATACGTCAGATTGCCGAGAGTTCTTGGAAGTCTTATATGCGGCATGGCTCTTGCGGTGTCGGGCGCGGTTATACAGGGCGTTCTTGCAAACAGACTTGCGTCCCCAAGTATTATCGGTGTCAATGCCGGTGCAGGTCTTGCGGTCACACTTTGTTCTGCATTTGGTATCATCGGTGGATGGCAGCTTTCGCTGTTTTCCTTCCTCGGAGCATTTTTTGCGGTCATGATTGTCAGCACCGCTGCAAAGAAATGGGGAGCCTCACGAGGTACTGTCATATTACTGGGCGTCGCATTGAATGCTTTTCTCGGCGCGGTCTCGGATACCGTTAAGACCTTCATTCCCGAAGTCAGCATTATAAGTAATGATTTCAGAGTGGGAGATTTTTCCGCCGTTACCTATGCGAAGGTGATTCCTGCCGCAGTTGCAATCATTGTTGCCGTAATCGTTCTGCAAACATTCGCAAGCGACCTTGACGTGTTGACGCTCGGTGATGAAAATGCCAAAGGTCTTGGACTGAATACGGGCGTTATGCGAATTGTATTCTTGATGCTGTCGGCGCTTTTAGCAGGCGCGGCTGTCAGCGTTTGCGGACTTCTTTCCTTCGTTGGATTGCTCGTTCCGCACGCAGTAAGAAGAATTGCGACCTCTGAGGCAAAGCACTTAGTTCCACTCAGCGCATTGTTTGGAGCCGGATTTGTCACTCTCTGCGACACCCTTGCAAGAGTGGTATTTGCGCCCTATGAATTACCCGTGGGTATTATTATGGCATTCCTCGGCGCGCCCTTCTTTATCTTCATTCTGATCAAAGGAAAAGGAGGACGTAGAAATGCTTGAGCTCATAAATGTATCAGCAGGTTACGGAAAACAGACTGTGCTTGCCGGTGTTACCGCAAGCTTCGAAAAAGGAAAGCTGACAGGCATCATAGGCGTAAACGGGTGTGGAAAAAGCACGCTTCTGAAAGCTGCACTTGGTATATTGCCTATCTCACAGGGGGATATAAAAATTGATGGAGAGAATCTTCTTGCGATGAGCAGAAATGAGATCGCCAAGAAAACCGCCTATCTTTCACAAGGAAAGAATACCCCCGATATGACAGTAGAGCAAATGGTACTTCACGGCAGATTTCCGTATCTCTCGTATCCAAGACGGTATTCGACTTACGATAGAGAGGTTGCGGGAAAAGCGATGGAGGCTGTCGGCATTGCCGAGCTTGCCCATAAGCCGCTGTATACCTTGTCCGGAGGGATGCGGCAAAATGCTTATATAGCAATGGCTCTTGCTCAGGATACCGATTATATTCTTCTTGACGAGCCAACGACCTATCTTGATATTTCCCATCAGATTGAGCTTATGAAGCTGTTACGCAAGCTCGCGGATAACGGAAAAGGAATCATTGCTGTGATGCACGATCTTCCGATGGCATTTAATTATTCCGATGAGATACTTGTTATTGAAAACGGTAAATCAAGAGTTCAATCAAATCCGATAGATATTTGTGGCAGTGCTGTTATAAAAGAGGTGTTTAACGTACAAATTGAACGACTTGTCGATGGCAGATACTGTTATGCAGGAATTTGATAAATTCCAATTTATCGAATAGCAAACGCTGACAGATCTAAAGAAATCTGTCGGCGTTCATTATTTGTCTTCTGC
>JBGVLA010000128.1:0-2779 GCA_045124015.1 Eubacteriales bacterium
CAAGCCTTTGCTTCATACCGCCCGAAAAGGACGATATGTTCTGCCCCGCCACGTCGGAAAGCTCCACCGCGAAAAGTACCGACTCAACCGCATCCTTCACTTGCTTTTTGGGAATATCCTTTAGGCTTGCCATATAACAAAGAAATTCTCTTGCGGAAAAATTCGGATAAAGTCCGGGATACTGCGGCATAAAGCCGATCTTCTCTCGGAAGCGCACACCCATTCTTTTCACGTTCTCACCGTCAAAAAAGATCTCCCCCGAATCCGCTTTCAGATTGTCCGTGATGATGTTCATAAGTGTACTTTTACCGCTTCCGTTCGGACCGAGAAGCGCATAGATCCCCGGTGTGAATGTCATAGAAAAGCCCGAAAGCGCCTTGTTTTTTCCGTAGGATTTTGAAATGTTATTTAGGTTCAGTTCCATAGTTACCTCGCAAACAGATTCAAAAATGAAAGCTTATCGAAAAGCGTAATACCGAAATAAGAAAAGATCATCGGAGAGAAAACGAGCACCGTCATTATCACAAGCGTGGGAATGAGTCTTTTGGAAAGCTTTGATATTGCCGCCGTCAAAACGGCAAGAAGCGAAAAAAGCGCGATATTTTTGAGTACCATCAAGGCAAAATACCCACCAACGGAAAGTGAAGAATTGATCTCCATACTGACTGCGGAATACATCACGCCGTCAAGTCCCGAAAAAGCGTAAGCATAAAGAAATTGAATCCCCTCTGAAAGAATCCCAAGAATCAAAGCAATCGTAACGGCAACTGCAAATTTAGAAAATCCAACAAAGGATCTTCCCTTTTTCGTAACGCTTTGGATCCGCCAAAATCCGCTTCGGTACTCAAGCGAAAAGATATCCGCACAAAGAACAATGATGGCTATACACATCACAAAGGAAAGATTCGTTTTTTTCAAAAGATTCCATCCCGTATCGTCAAAATACGCCACAGCATAGCCTTCTCCGTGCTTCGTTTCCAGATATTCGCTACGCTCGTAGAGCTTCAAAAGAACCCCTCGCTTCACCTCGGCGTCGAGATAATCTCCGAGATAAAGATTGTATTCTTCCCTTGTTATCGTGCCGCTTACGTATCCCTCATACATGGCATCCTTTCGCCCGAGAATGTCGGCATTTTCGCGGTAATCCGCTTCGATTTTTGCGTGTTTTTCTTCCGTCCATTTTCCATCGATGGTTTTCATATACGCCGTATAGAAATTCATTTCGAAATTTCGCTGTAAATGATACGCATCATTGGAAACATAAAGGGTCAAAAGAATACTCGCAAGCACAACGATCGCGCTCAAAACCGAGCAGATCTTTTTGAACTCGAATCGATAGATTCCCACAGGATAACGCACCCGTCGAGATCGATTTATCGGCAAACGGCGTTTTTCTCTCACACGGGAGCGGCGAGATGCCTTACCGTTTGCAAAAAGAAACACAGCCGCGATACTCGAAACAAGTGCTACGATGAAATAAAGGACAAGCCACGTGGAAATCAGCGCAAAGCATTTATCAAAAAGACGAACACCGCGGAATACCGACAAAAGCCGCGTGCCGTCAAGGCACCAAAACAAATTGATATTTCTGAAAAAAGAATATCCATCAAAAAAATTATAATTTGCGATCGCAAAATTCACAGCAATAAAGACAAGAACCGAAGCAAAGATCGCAAGCGGATGCTTTATCCAAACGGAGAGAAAAATCACAACCGTAAGAAAAGTAAACGATGTCAATATTTGAACGAGAAGCGAAAGCAAAATCCCCTCTCCGATGGTGATGGAAAGCGGACAAAGCTGCATCGTTTCCACCATCTGGATCGGCAAATTCCATCCGTGAAGTCCAATCGTGAGCGAAAGCACAAGAAGCGAAACACCTATAAAAAGCGTACACAGGAGTACCGTCATCAAAAATCCGACGATGAGCTTCGCAATCATCGTTTCATGACGTCCGCGTTTCGATGCGCGCAAGATCATCAGCATCCCAGCACTTCGTTCCTCTGTGATGAGCTGTATGCCCAAAAGTGCAATGCCAAGAAGCAAAAACACGCAGAAGCCGTTGTAGCTAAAGAAAAGATCAAAGCCAACGACGTTTTCGAGCGGAAACGAAAGCGCATTCAATGGCTCATAAGACTCCAAAACAGAATTTTGATACACGACCTCAAAGCTTTTTTCCGCATAGCCGAGATATGCATATTCTTTCATCATCCCGCTCGACGTTTTCTTTGCCTTTTGCAAAATCTCGGCATATGTCTCATTCAAATCACGGATAGAAACAAAGGAAGCAAAAAGCGAAGCATCGTGCTCACTGTAAATACTTTTCGGCATCGTGAGCGCTGGATTTTTCTGCGCTTCACGGTAAAGTGCCTTGTAATCTTCGATATAGGCATCCATCGCATTGGGAGCTTTCTTGTATTCCTCAATGAATGCCGTCATATCCTTTTCATTTTGAATTTTTCGAGGCGTGATCTCACGATATGTGAAAACGCCATTCAAAATGAGAAGCAATGCGAAAAAGAGGAGAAATATTTTTTGATACGTTAATTTTCGAAATTCATAGTAGATCAGTTTTATCATATCATATATTTATTTTTTCAAAACGCCTAATTCTCTTAAAAGAGCATACAATTCACATTTATAATCAAAAGTAGGTAATACAATATCATTTGCCAGTGCGTACTCAATACATTACTCTTTCCGTTTTTTAAGGACACCGCATTTCAAGCTCTGCATAAAAGGCATCTGTTTCACATTTATAGTCAAAAGACGGTAAAGGAAC
>JBGVLA010000129.1:0-6720 GCA_045124015.1 Eubacteriales bacterium
TTGCGCTTGCGCAAGCAACGCTTGGTGAACCCGAAATCATTATTTTGGACGAGCCGACCGCAGGACTTGACCCTAAGCAAAGGATTTCAGTAAGAAACTATATTGCTTCCATTGCTCTTCAAAAGATCGTAATCATCGCCACGCACGTTGTTTCGGATATTGAATTTATTGCTAAAGATGCGATCATCCTCAAAAAAGGTGTCGTCATCGACGATGCACCGCCTGCAAAGCTGACACGGAAGATGGATGGCAAGGTCTGGAATCTGCAATGCTCAGAACAAGAAGTAGTCTCTTATGAGAACCAATACCGTGTAACAAGCATTGCCAAGGCGGATGAGGGAAATGTTTCGCTTCGCGTGCTTTCCGAAGAAAGACCTTTTGAGAGCGCAACGTCCCTTTCTCCGACCTTGGAGGACTATTATCTTTCCATATTTGGAGAGAATCCTATTTGATATACAAAAAGAAAAGCAATTTTCATTTTGATAAAACATCAAAATGAAAATTGCTTTTTTGTTCTTTTTATGATGATGGGATCATCAAGTGAAGCATGATACAGAGACTTGTTTGCTTAGATGATCGTTATTTCAGCTCAAGGGAATATACGATATTGACTTCTTCAAATCCAAGATCAAAGGCAGCAAAATCTCCATTTGCTTGGTCGCGATCATTCACTCGTGCATCCTCAAAAGGAATATATCCTTTTTTCATGATTTCATTTGTCTTGACGTAAAACGCTTAAATGCCATCAAACGATCGATAATTTGATCTCTGAAAAATCTTTTGGCAGGAAAAATTTGAAAATTTTGTCCACTTTCACTATTTTTTTCGTCTTAATAAGTAGATATAATAATTTTGAAACAAAAACATTCAAAAAATTACATATATAAAGAAAAAGAGAAAAAGAGGAAGCAAATATGCTGCTGATCTATTTATCCATGCTCGAAAATGAGGACGAGCAGATCACATTTGAATATATTTATCGCAAATATTATGACGGTATATACCGAAGGATATATAAAATCGTAAAGAATAAGCAGGATGCCGAGGATGTCGCACAAGAAACATGGATGAAGGCGGTCAAAAAATTTCATCTGTTATATGGAAAAAGCGAAAATACCATCATCGCCTATATTTCACGAATCGCAAAAAACGAATCGATATCATTGTTGCGAAAAAAGAACAAAGAACAAACGATCATGTCGGATGTTGATTTATATGATACACTTTCCGAAAATGATTTTTTTGCATCGCTTGAAAATCACAGTGAAGAATTGATTGTGAAATGCATGAAATCTTTGGATTGTAAATATAGCGATGTATTGGTTTATTATTATTTATATCACTATTCGGCTGAAGATATTTGCGATCTTTTGGATATTTCGGAAGATGCTTTCAGAAAACGAATATCGAGAGGACGCGAAAAGCTTGCAAGCCATCTTCGTAAGGAGGGAATTATATCATGAATACGAGTATGCAAATGAAGCTTGAGACTGCTTTGAAACAATATGAGAGCAACCTTTATCAGGATATGCCCTATGAAAAGACTGCGCCGCATTATTCCGTAAAGAATTATTTGCGCACTCTGAGAAAAATCAAACGGGTATCGGATACAAGGGAATCCGCCGTGTCGGTAAGAAAGCTTGCTTTTTTGGTTGCCGCAGTGCTTTGCGGACTGATCATGATGTCTGCTGCCCGAAAGCCGATCGTAGATTCACTTGTTCGTGTGTATGAAAAATATATTGAATTCATGATTCGGGGAGAAAGCGAGGATGCACCTGAAAATATTGAAAAGGTATATAATATCTTAGGTTATTTACCCAAAGGCTTTTATAGAGAAGATGTATATAAGACAGGCTTTTCTGTGCAGACCATGTGGAGGAATGAAAAAAACGAAAAACTGATCTTATATCAAACATTGAATTCTTCCTTCGAAACGATGATGGGCAAGGAAGAAGATTATGAAGAGACAAATCTGATGGGGGTCAGAATCGTTATCATTGAAAAAAGCGGAAGACGTTTTTATTTCTGGAATTATGCGGGATATTGTTTTGAATTTAGCGGTCCTTTGCAGGTTACAGAAGAAGAATATCTAAAAATGATAACCAATCTGTTATCCGTGGGAGGTTGAAATGAAAAAACGTATCTATCTCAGTATCATACTCATTTTTGTGTTTTTTTGCTTCTTCAGATTACAATTTTGGCAAACGAGGTTTTGCTTCCCAAGCATAACGTTGCTACCACGACGACCAATATTTCGATTTTTGATAATGGAGAAGCGATCATCAATCTGCGTTACGTAGGGTATCCCGAAATTACGAGTGGTGCTAAAATTACGATCAAAATCGAAAGAAAAGAATCTGCACTTATATGGAAAGAAATTGCATCCCGAGACTATTATACAAATGACGTATATCATGTCAATCGATTTCAACATTACCTTGATGAGATGGGAACATATCGGTTTACGATCATATATCATGTTTCGGGCAACGCAGGGAAGGACGATACCGTCAAAATAAGAGAAGAAAAAATTTATGATGAAACTGCTCCTGAAATGCCTCCACTTAGAAGCGGTGAGGATTACGATCATGATTGCACTTCTGCAAATTGCTGTGAATATTGCTACAAGCTTCTCGATGCCACCGCATTGCCTTCTCATAGAAGCGACGGAAACTGGTTGATTTATGATGACGAGTATCATGATAGCGGATGTGCCAATCATACGGTTTCTTCTGCGGCGTGCTTGCAGAGATTAAAGGAAAAGCATCGGTTTGACGAGAATCTTGTCTGCAAGATATGCGGATACAAGAAGCTTACCTTTACCGAGGTTTTGGATGAAGAAAACAAATGTGTTACCCTGACGGTGTTTGTGGATGAGTCGGTCTCATCCAATCTTCCGCGTGCATGGCTTGAGGAAGAAGCTTATGAAATCGTGGAAAAGGAATATATGAGCTTTGTCGTTTATCATCGTATTGATGGAGTTTATACGATTCATATTCCCCTTTCGGAATATGAGGCCTGCAAGCAGACAGGCATTGAGTTTTGGTTGTATTCTCAAAAAAGGAGGTTCTGTGTTTGTGTTTATCCAACGCTTGAAATTGAATGATTGATGAAGGGAGATTATATATGAAAAAGATGATAAGCATTTTACTGCTGATTTCGTTTTTGTTTACGCTCGCATCCTGCGGCAATAGGAAATCTTTTTTGGATATTGCCGTTTACGATGAGCATTTTCAAGGGAAAAATGAGATTCTTTTCCCAAATAGCGAGTGTGAACATATGGAGGTTTATACGACTCTTTCCGATCCATGGGATTCAAATCTATATCATATGTCAAAATGCAAATTCGGAAATTGTGATTATGTTTCTAAAAAAGAAGCGCATACTTTCGTTTTTCAAAGCGATACGATCCGCGGTATCCCCGCTTATAAGGAAAACGGTTATCTTTATCACGAATTTGGTATGTATTGCCGTGATTGCAATGCATGGGTAAAAATATGCGTGCTTTGTCAAACACAAGATTTGAATTGCGGAAGGATGACGGATGAATATGGCGTTACCTATCATACGACAGCACATTGCTTCGTGGATGCTGATTATCAAGAACTCTTTCGAGATACGCCGTATCGTATCATAGTTGCAGATGAAAAATGATGGGAGGGAACATTTTGCGTTACGCTTTCAGAAATATTATCCGATTAAGATCGAAAAGTATAGTGAGTTTTCTTATTTGTTTTGCGATCCTGTTTCTATCCATGTTTGGCTTTTTGCTTCGTACGATCTGCGAGGATGCAAGATATCGATTTTACGGACCTCTTGATGGCTCTGTACATATCACCGATGATGCTTGGAATCCTTATCTGACCTATAATGCCGCTCATGTTATGGCAGAAGATACGACGGGCGTGATCAGTAAAGTTTCCGCGATCAAAGACTATGTTGCTTGGTTTCCTGACATGAAATACGTAGGCTATGGCAATTATCGCCGCATGAGATACTCCGGTGAAGAATTGACCGAGGATAGAAAATCCAATTATCTGAAGGGCTTTGGATTTGTTGCCGTTACTTCAATGGATATTTTGGAGGAAGTCTATGGAGGGAATATTCAGATTTTGGAGGGAAGCATGATCACCTCCGAGGATACGGAGAAACGAAGCAATAAAATCGTGATCTCCAAAGAGCTTGCTGATGCAAATGGGCTTTCTTTGGGTGATACCGTAAAACTGAATATGTTTTCAATTTTTCAAAGCGAGCTTCAAATTTCGCGCTTCGCCATTACAGATGGACTATACTATAAATATCCACTCGAATACGAATATACGATCGGTGGTATTTATGAAAATAAGATCGATAACACGGCGGCGGTCTCGGAGCCTTGGAAGCTGAATAGTAATCGGGTCTACGTTCCCATCACGACGGTCGAGGATATCAGCGAGAGCGAAACGATACAGTTCTTTTTCCATGAGGATAATATATATCCCATTACGGAGAATCCCACCGTTGTTCCCGATGCGTTGTATTTTCATCTTCATGATCTGAAGGATGCAAAACGTCTGGAACAGGATATCAACGAGATCGGCTTTACCAAAACGGTAAAATTGACGGAATACGTTTCCGATACGTCGTCTTCACCATCAGCCCGTTTTTCGCGTATCCTTTCTACGATGCTGATCGGTATTATTGCGGTTGGCTTTGTTATTTTGCTTCTTTCGGTACTTTTCCATATGAGAGCACGCAGAAAGGAACTTGCGATATTATCTGCGCTTGGGAAAAAACGAAGTGATGCGGCGTTTGCCTTTTTCTTGGAATATGCGATTTTGATGGTGCTTTCTCTGCTCATTTCAGGAGGACTTCTGATATATTTATTGAGCGTTTTGACAGCGCCGCTTATGAATTATTTGTATTCCGCAGAAATTGCCTCGCAGTTTCAGACAGAAAACGCAGATTTCTTTCTTTTTGAAAAGACATCGATAGAAAATGTTTCTCAAAACAACTACGATTTCCGATATTTGATAACGGAATATATGCAACTGAGTATGGTGTTTGCTCTTGTTTCCGCTATCTGTTTGCTTGCTTTCATTTATCTTTTGGTGTATCGATATATCGCTCGTATCAATCCGCTTTGCGATGTCGGCGGAAAAGAATAGGAGGTATTTTTATGATTTTGAAATATGCATTTCGCAATTTGCGGCGTTTTCCTTGGCGAACCATTCTTTATGGCGCAATGATATTCTTTATCGTTGTATCCATTACGGCGTCGCTTTTCATTTGGAACGCAACGGCGAAAGCGAAAGAAGCTTTGCGTGAAAATTATGTATTCGTTGCCTCTCTTGTCAAACGTGAAAACACGAAAATTCCGCTTTTGGAGATTTTCAAATGTTTGGATCATGAGTCGGTTGAGGCATTCAACGTCAGTATGTCAGAGGCGAACGGAACGATTCCTGCAGGAGACGCGATGCTTAGTATGCCGAGCGAACAGAAGAAGGGAGAGAAAAAAGATATATGGTTTGATGAATTTGGCTGTGATCTTTTAGCTGTTGAAAATCTTGCTTTGACGTATCCTTTCTTTTCGGGAGAATGTACGATCCGAGAGGGTACGGGATTGACACAAGAAGGCTATAACGGGCACGTTATGGAGATATTGATTCCATGGTGGCTTGCCGATCAATACGGTATTCAGGTGGGAGATACGGTCAATCGCCGTTATATCAAAACGGCATATTACGGATATTTACCTTGTAAGGTTGTCGGCATTTATGAAAGCTCCGCAACCTCGCCTGATATCAAGTCTTATCCGGCATATATTCCGCTTGCCATCGCTGAAATTGACTATGGGCAATTTCTGAACGATTTGGATCCCAAAACAGTTGAACGGGCAGATTTTATTCTCGGAGATCGCAATGATTTTGAATCCTTTGTTGCTCATGCAAACGAAAATGGAATCAATTTTAAGGCGACCGATATTGTTTTCAATAACAGTACCTATGACGTGCTTACATCTGCTCTTGATAACATCCATACGATCGCACTTCTCGTTTTCTTGCTTGTTTTACTCGTCGGCAGCGGACTCATCTTGTTTGTAACTGTTTACTTATGTACCTCGCGCACAGAAGAAAGAAAGCTTTTGATCGCTCTTGGTATGAAGAAAATGACCGTTGGGATCATAATCGCAATCGAGCTTTGCGTGATTTTCATTTTTTCTGTCTTTTTGGGATTTTGGGGAGGACGATCGTCGGCAGAAGTCGTTTGCCGTATGGTCAACGATAATGTTCTTGCCCGCGCATCTGCTTCCGAAAAAATTCAAAACATACAATCTTCAGATGATTTCGAAATCACGATGCCTCTCGAGAAGCCTATCAAAATTGAGCTTTCCATTAAACAGCCTTGCGTTTCCCAAATAGACGTGGCGTTGAATAAAATGGATGTGCTTGAAGAAAATGAAATAGGTGTTTCTCGTCATACTTTCTACGTGATGATGAGCGGAACGGAAGCGGATTTCTATTTTGAGTACGGTAAGGTTTTTTCGGATGAGGAACAAAAGCTATTTGATTATATTCAATATGAACGTGAACTGGTTACATTGAACGTTGTCGGTGTCAGCGATCTTTCGGTGATCGAATTGAATACGCTTCGTGAGTATCCTTACGAGGTGATTGGCTTCTATGTCAGCGAAAATTCGCCGTATGCAAACGAAGAAGCAATATTTATGAGTACCAGAGA
>JBGVLA010000130.1:0-5588 GCA_045124015.1 Eubacteriales bacterium
TGGAGGACGTTCCTTACTGCAACGACAAGATCGGTCCCGGCGCACCGCCCATCAAGACCGACAAGGGCTGGCTCATCATTTTCCATTCCGTTGACATTGATCCGAACCGCGGTAAAAACGGTTGGGAAGCCGCTTGGAGAAAGCGTTACGTCATCGGCATTGCCCTGCTTGACCTCGAAGATCCCTCCAAGGTCATCGGTATGTCGAAAAAGCCTCTCATGGTTCCCGAGGGCTACTGGGAAATGGAGGAGGGCTACCGCACGAATGCACTCTTCCCCTGCGGTATGCTTTTGGAAGATGACAACACCGTCCGCATCTATTACAGCGCAGGCGATGCCATCGTCAGAATGGCGACCACAAAGCTTGACGACCTGCTCGCACTTTGCACAGAGCCCCGTCAATATCCCAAGGAAGAAGCATAAAGGTGAATTGATATGGTAACATTTATCGATACAAAATCCCCCGCCGTCGTCCGCGCCTTTGAAAAGCGTGAGATCCTCTACGCCTTTCACGATATCGACGGCACCCATTCCCTCATTCGTGATTGGCCGCCCGTCATGAGCATCGTTCTTCATTACGTTTCCGAGGGCGGTGTCCCAGACGGCTACGACAGCGACGAAAATCTCAAAAAGATCATCGATATGACAGGGACGAAGCCTCTCCCCGAAACCGACAGCTTTTGCATCGAATCCGCAGGACTTTCCGCGCTGACACAGATGGAATGGGCGATCCGACGCGCCATCGATCGCGGTCATATCGATATTCCCTGCGATAAAGAGGACAACCGCCGCAAGATCGAAATGATTCGCAAGGGCGAAGAAATTTTTGAAACACCCGATTCCAAAGAGCTTACCGCTTTCCTTGCCGTACATACCCCCCGCCTTTTCAAGTTTTACGAAAAGGTACTCAATGGCTTTTGCCGTGATAAAAATCTCGCACTCGCGAAAAAAGACCCCAACCGCTTCATCGTGGACGGCTCCAAGGAATTTTTGGCATATCTCCACGCGCATGGCGTTAAAAATTATTTCGTAACGGGTGCCGTCGTGGAAAAAGGCATGGGGATGCACGAGGAGGTCGAAACGCTCGGCTTTGAGATCGGTGAAGGCAAGCTCATCGAGGACCTTATCGGCTCGACTTGGACGGACAAGATTCCGAAGGATGAGATCATGGAAAGGCTCATGCAAACGCTTGGTGCCAACGGCAAAAATATTCTCGTCATCGGCGACGGCAGAAGCGAGATCTCCGCAGGCGTGAAAATGGGTGCGCTTTGCATCAGCCGTTTGGAGAAAAAAGATACCTTCCGCCGAAATCTCCATAAGGAGCTTGGCACGCATATCCTCGTCGAAAGCTACAACGAAGAGGATTTCAAACGTTTGATGGCATAAACCGTATCCATATCAAAGGAGCAAATATATGAAACACCTTTATCCAATCGCATTGCGTTTTCATGAAAAAAATATCCGCTCACTCATGCAAAAGACCAGCCGCGACCCCAAAAATCCTTACTACGGCAAGCCCTGCATGGAAAGCGGTATTTGCGAACCGGGAAGCTCGCTCGGTCATATCTATAATTCCGTATCTCTATATCTTTTGCCCGAAAGCAGTTTTTACAGAAGCCCCAAACTCTTGGACTTCATCCGTTTGCTTTGCATCGGCGCAAAGGACGGTATCCACGAGGACGGTACAAACGATCTCGTCGTTTCCAACTATCATCAAGCGGATTTCTTTGCTACACCCTCCGCTTGCATGGCGTATAAGAATATGAACGATATCCCCTACAAGACCGCAGAGGAAGCCGAGATCACGGAAATGATCTACGCTCTCGCCGAGCGCATCTGCAAAGGGCTTCTCGCAAGCGGATTTCATACGCCAAACCATCGATGGGTACACACAGCGGCTTTATATCATGCGTATCATACGCTCCGTGAAAAGGACGAGCGTTATTTGATCCTTGCGAAAAAATATTTGGCGGAAAAGATCGATATCGACGAAAACGGCGAATTTTCCGAACGCTCCGCGGGTATGTATAGCGCCATTTCCGACAGAGCGCTCTGCGATATCGCAAAATTTGGCAATATGCCCGAGCTTTTTGAGCACGTTAAAAAGAATCTGCTCCTCGTTCATCGCTTTATCGAAAAAGAGAGTTTGATCTTTACGCAAAATTCACGCAGAAAAGACAAGGGCGAGGTCGGAAGCGATACGCTCTTTGATTTCGACCGTTATTCCGATATCTGTCTGACGGCTTATGCCAATACACACGATCTGACGTTTTTGCAAATCCTGCAATCCGCGCTCGATAAGCGAAGCGATATTTTCTCTATCTATTCGCCCATTCGTCCGTTCGTGGATTACCCCGAGCTTCGAACGCTCGAAGCGGATTTTTCTGCGCTTCCTCCGCTCGAAGAAGATTTTCACGTATTTTATCCGAAATCGAACATCGTCCGCATCAAGGAAAACGGCATCGTTTATTCCCTGCTTGCAAGAAATCCCAATTTCCTGCACGTTACCGTTGGGAATATCGGCATCAGCGCGCGTATGTGCTCTTCTTTCTTTGCCAAGGCGCAGTTTTTGCCCGATGAGATCGAACAGATCGGAGAAAAAGCATATCGGATGTCGTTCCACACGTGCGCGGATTACAAGCTTCCCTTTGACGTTCCGCCCGCAGGCTCTGAGGATTATTGGAGCATGGATTACAAGAGCCGTCAAAGCATCAGCCGTTGCGATTACGGCTATACCGTCGATTTCACCTTTACGGAAAACGGCTTGCAATTTCATATTTTGACGGACGGAACGGAAAACGTACCGTTCAAGCTGGAGATCGCCGTAACGCCCGGCGTTCACGTTCGTGCAGGCAGTGCAATGACCATCGGCAACGCAGGCAATTTCATGTGTGCTTCCGAGGGCGATATCGAGCTTTCCAATTTTGAAGGCGACCTCTTGACCATCAAGGGCGCATTTGCCAAGCATTTTTATCACAAGGATATGAGAGGCAGTATCCCCTCTCCGACCGGTAAATATCTGCTGTATTTCACAGATTTTTCTCCCGTCGACCGCACCTTGGAGATCATCTGCAAGCGAAATGAACCTTGGAATTATTTCACCAAATAATAAACAAATCCCGATGCTGTCGCATCGGGATTTCTGTTTCAATCCGCTTTTATGGAATAGTACACGCAATGATGCAGCTTTCCTCGGTATTCGATATCCGCTTTTTTTGCTATTCTTTGCATACCGCACTTTTCCATCACGCGGATACTCGAAAGATTTTCGGCAAATGCGCCCGCGATAACTTCTCGAAATCCGCGAGAAAAAAGATGCGCGATGACAGCGCCAAAGGCTTCCGTTGCATAGCCTTGGTTCTGATAGGCAGGAGCAATGACGTATCCCATCTCGATGGCATCGTTTTCCGTTTCCACATCATTCAGAAAACCAATCAAATCTCCTTCCAAATAAACGCCCAAAACGCAATGCTTGGCGTCATGGGAAAGCGCGACCAGATGGTTGGCGGTCTTGAGTCCCTGCTCCTTGGAGGAAAAGTCGGGGACGAGATAGGTCTGCTTTACCGTTTCGTTGGTCATAATATGGAGAATCTCTTCCGCGTCCTCCTTGGAAAAGGGCTTTATGATGAGTCGTTTCGTTTGTATCATATGCTTTCTCCTAATATCTCATATTGGGGCAACTTGCTTTCAGCGCCGCATAGACTGCATCGCGCATCAAAACGGTCGCATCTCTTACCGTTTGCAGATACGATCCTCTCGAACCGTCGAAGGATATCGCGTTTTGATAAGCGTACAGTATCCCACGTGAGGAATTGACGACCGCGCCAAGCCCGTCCTCGTTGAAGCAGGAAACGATATCTCCTGCCGAACCACCCTGCGCGCCAAAGCCCGGAACAAGAAAGATGGCTTCCCTCATCTGCTTACGCAAGCTTCTTGCTTCCTCGGGAAACGTTGCGCCGACGACCGCGCCGACGGAAGAATAGCCGTATTCACCGATATCATCCTTTCCCATTTTGGCAACGCTTTCGGCAAGAAAATCTCTCACGGACTTTCCGTCCTCGCGCTTGGCTTCGGAAATCTCCTCAGAACTCGGATTCGAGGTCTTGACCAAGATAAAGATGCCCTTGCCGTTCTCCTTTGCGATTTTTGCAAAGGGCGTGAGGCTATCCGTCCCCAAAAAGGGCGAAACCGTCAGAAAATCCGCGTTGATGCTTCCCTCTTTTGCCAAATGCGCAAGCGCATACGCCCTTGCGGTATTGCCGATATCGTTTCGTTTGCTGTCGTCGATGACGAGTAAGCCTTTTTCATGTGCATAGGCGCTGATTTCTTCAAACACACGAAAGCCCTCCGCGCCGTAGACCTCATAAAACGCCATCTGCGGCTTTACGGCGGGAACAATATCGGCAATCGTATCGATGATATCCTTTGCCCACTGCAAAATACTGTCCGTTTTCGTCTTGCCGTTTTGATAACAAGACGGGAGCTTGCTCCATTCGGGATCAAGCCCCACCACACAAGGATTTTTCTTTTTTATCACTTGATCGATCAATTTGTCTGCCGCATTCATACAATTCCTCCATAGCATTTTTTATATGCTCTCATTTTTTCAAGATAGGATTCTCCTCCGATCACACCATTTTCCAAAGCCAAGATGATATCATCTATGGTAACAATGGCATGAATCTGAACACCGTATTCACGTTCGATCTCCGCGCTTGCCGTCATCGTTGTATGTAAGCCCTTTTCCATACGGTCTACAGAGACGATAACATGCGAAACTCGCTTCCCTGCCTCTTCCTTCAAACTTTGCAAATTGCGTTTCAAGGTATTCCCTGAGGTCAGCGTATCTTTTATCAGTGTAATATCGTCGCCGTCATCCATGTATTTGCCAACGGTATTATCCAAAGAAAAAAGCAGATCCATACCATAACGGTTGAAAAGCGACATACCCATCGAAATGACGATGGGTATTTCGCCCGCGCCGTTTCCGACAAGCAAATTGGACCGTATCATATGCTCGCGCATACATTCCGCATAGAAAGTTCCAAGCTTGGCGATCTGACTTGCTGATTTATACCTCGCCGTATCGATATAATACGGCGAAATGCGTCCGCTTTGCAAAGTAAATTCCCCAAATTGCAAAACGCCGTTATCTGCCATAAAACGAATAAAACGTTCCTTATAATTCAGCGCATCCAAACGATATCCAAAAAGCTCATCCATCGAAACACCAAAAAACCTGGCAATGATAGGAAGCAAGGAGATATCCGGAACAGAGAGCTGATTTTCCCACTTGCTGACAGATTGTGCAGATACCTGTAAAACTTCCGCAAGCTCCTCCTGCGTCATATTTTTGTTCTTTCGTAATACACGAATCTTTTCGCCGATTTTTTTCATCATATCTCTCCCTTCCATATCTATTTTAGAACACTTTAGCGCATTTCGCCATATCATGATGGTTGATTTTTACACAACCATTGGTTGTCTGTTTTTTTCAGTTTAACATACTTCGAAAAAGAAATCAACCATTGTCCCTTCCTTCTCATCAAATTGCATCCCCTTGCACACGATTTTTTCCGTCCAAGAAAA
>JBGVLA010000131.1:0-7695 GCA_045124015.1 Eubacteriales bacterium
CACGGTACATTTCTTGCATACGGCAAGCATAAAAGCCGTAATCGCCGTCCTCATAGATGGCATCAAAGATACGGATGCAGGACCGCCAAGCGCGAACGCGCATTTCGGGGGAATAGTCGCCCTTTCGACAAACAAAGAGCACCTCGCCGTGAAGCAGATCTGCCAGACTTTGAATGGTGCTTTGCGCCCACTTGCAACCTTCATCGCCACCCAAGAGATGCGAGGTCAGTATCGTGGAGCAGGTCCAAATATTCGACATAGCGCCTGCATATTTTTTGGCTTTTTCCTGATTGCCCAGCTCGTTATACGAAAACGCCAAAAGCTGTGCGATACCATCTCTCGTATTCACTGCCTTTGGGTCATTCCAAAGCGCTTCGCCAAGCGCGACAATACGTTCAAGCGTTTTTTTGCGTTCTTTATCCGCGTTTTCATTGGAATACAGCGCGCTCATGAGCGCGTACGCAGCCCGGACACTGTTTGGAAACTCCTCGTGTGCGCGTTCCCAAAGCGCAACCCTTTTCTCCGTTTCGCCCAGATTTCCGTATTCGCGGTCTTCTTCGTCATACGCATCGAGTTTTGCCCTCATGCGTTCCTCCTCCATGCCCATCAGCTCGTCGATGGTAACATCAAAATACTGTGCAAGCGCGGGGAGAAGTGTAATATCGGGAAAGCCCTCGCCCCGCTCCCATTTGCTCACCGCCTGCGAGGAAATGCCAAAATGATTCGCAAGCTCTTCCTGTGTGATATCCTTTTTGCGGCGTAATTCGCGCAGCTTTTCGTTTAAGATGATTTTCATAAGCGTCTTTCCTTTTCATGTTTTTTATCACAGATCTGTCATTTCTGATTTTATTGTACCATGAAAATATACACAAAGCAATGACCGCAAATTTGTATTTTGGGAGAAAAAGGCAACCCAAAGTTGACTTCACACCCCTTTCGTGCTATAATATTCACAGTAAAAGTATTTCATCTCGGAGGCATCTATGGCTAAAAGGATACATCTTATTTGTAACGCACATCTTGACCCCGTTTGGCAATGGGAATGGGAAGAGGGGGCGGCAGAAACGCTTTCCACCTTCCGCATCGCGGCGGATTTTTGCGAGGAATACGACCGCTTCGTTTTCTGCCACAACGAAGCACTTCTTTACCGATGGATCGAGGAATACGACCCACCCTTGTTTGCCCGTATTCAGCGTCTTGTGAAAGAGGGCAAATGGCATATCATGGGAGGCTTCCATCTCCAACCCGATTGCAATATGCCCTCGGGTGAATTTTTCGTGCGTCAGATCGCAGAGGGGCGCCGTTATTTCCTTGAAAAATTTGGTGTCGCGCCGACGGTCGCCGTCAATGTCGATCCGTTTGGACACACACGCGGTCTTGTGCAGATCCTCACAAAAACAGGCTACACGGGCTATCTTTTCATGCGTCCTCACTCGGACAACGCAGATTTCTCGCTACCCAAAAACGACTTCACATGGGTCGGCTATGATGGTAGCACCATCGCGGCAACGAGACTTCGCCGCGGCTACGGCTCAGCCAAGGGGCAAGCGGCAAGTAAGGTCCGCTCCGCGATCAATAACTGTCAGGAGGATGATTTCGCGCTTTGTCTGTGGGGTGTCGGCAATCATGGCGGCGGACCTTCAAAAAAAGATCTTGATGATATTGAAGCGCTCACAAAAGCGGTCGAGGCAGATGGCGTTTCTGTCCTTCATTCCACCCCTGAGGCATATTTTGCGGAAATGGCAGAGAAGAGAACGCTTCCGAGGATAGAAACCGGGCTGAATCCTTGGGCTGTGGGCTGTTATACGAGCCAGGTCCGCATCAAGCAGGCGTACCGCAGGGCAGAAAACGATTTCCTAATGACGGAGACGATGTGCACGCACGCGGAATCCGCAGGAAAAATGGCATATCCCGAAAAGGAACTTGCGGAAGCGCTCTATGATATTTTGACCGTTCAATTCCACGATATTCTGCCCGGCACCTCTGTGCAAAGTGCAGAGGAGATGGCACTCCGTATGCTCGGACACGCATCAGAAATCCTTTCCCGTCTTCGTGCCAAGGCGTTTTTTGCGCTGACCGCGGGACAGAAAAAGGCAAGCGAGGACAAGATACCCGTTCTCGCGTACAATCCCTATCCGTATCCGATCGAGAGCGACCTTACGTGCGAGATGATGCTCTGGGATCAGTATCGCAGTGTTGAATTCATGATGCCGCAGATCTACGACGAAAACGGAAACGCGCTCCCCACACAATGCGAAAAAGAACACAGCACGATCCCGATCGAGTGGCGCAAGCGCGTGGTCTTCCGCGCAACACTCGCGCCAATGTCGATGACTCGTTTTGACTGTGCTTACACGGCGCTTGACGCGCGCCCTGCTCATGTCTGCCCCGAAACAGATACGAAGTACATTTTTGATACAGAGCATATGCACATCGAGATCAACCGAACAACGGGGCTTGTTGATAGTTACCGCAAGGACGGTGTGGAGCTTCTGGAAAACCGTGCTTTTGCGCTCGAGGTTTGGGATGATAATTTTGACCCTTGGTATATGAATTCGAACCGTTTCCCGACGAAAATTGGAGAATTTTCGCTTCTCTCCCCCGAGGAGACCGCCGAATTCTGCGCTTGGTCTGTACCGCTCCCTGCGGTCCGTGTGATCGAAAGCGGCGCTGTACGCACCGTGATCGAGGCAGTTTTCGGATACAAGACCTCTCGCGCGGTGGTGAAATATATTCTTTCCGTAGCGGGTGGACTGGAGATCAAGCTTCGCGCACAGTGGAATGAAAAGCAAAAGATTCTAAAAATGAACGTTCCCGTCAAAATGACAGACGCCGTCTGCATCGGTGAGGAAGCATACGGCAGAGAAACGCTTCGCGGCGGACTTTTGGAGAACATCTCCCAAAAGTATATCGCCGTTTGCTATGACAAATACGCCGTTCTCGTTGCAAACGACGGCATCTACGGCTCCTCGTTTGACGAGACAACCTCCGCGCTGAAGCTAACGCTTCTTCGTTCGCCTTCGTATACCGCGCATCCCGTTGAGGAACGCCCCGTTATGCCAGCTGACCGTTATATGCCCTATATCGATATCGGCGAGCGTGATTTCGGCTTTACCATCGATGCAGGCACACGCCGTGAAATCTTAGCCACCGCCGCAAGAAAGGCTCAGCATTTCGGTATGCCGCCCATGCTCCTTTCCCTCTATCCTTCGGGAACGGATGAAAAACCTTGCTCTCCCATAAAGCTGACGGAAGATTCTCCCGTTACGATGCAGGCGTTCAAAAAGGCTGATAACAAAAAAGGCTATATCGTCCGTCTTTTCAATCCCACCGAGCATCCGCAGAGAGCAAAGATCTCCATTTTCGGCAAAACACAGATATTTTTGTTTTCTCCTTTTGAAATCAAGACCATCCGCCTGTACGACGGCGGCTATGAGGAAAACGATCTTATCGAGGATTTATTGCAAAATTGTAAATAAATTGCGAAAAAACGCAGGATAATCTTGACAACTCGAAAGCAAAGTTATATAATTTAACTTGCAAGTTTGCGACAGATTGCCGCTGCTAAGTCCGCCGTATGGCAGTATTGTGAAAATCAAAATTTGCACTGACAGCGGAATACAATGTTTTGCAAAAATTTATTGATATATATTTCAGGAGGATTTTTCACATGGCAGTGAAACAGTTTAAGGCGGAAAGCCAAAAGCTTCTCGACCTCATGATCAATTCCATCTACACAAACAAGGAGATCTTTCTCCGTGAGCTGATCAGCAACGCATCGGACGCGGTGGACAAGCTCCATTTCAAGGGTCTTACCGATTCTTCCGTCGGTATGAACGCGAGCGATTACGCCATCACGCTCATTCCCGATAAGGAAGCGCGTACGCTCCGTATCGTAGACAACGGCATCGGTATGACCAAGGACGAGCTTGAAAACAACCTCGGCACGATCGCCAAGAGCGGTTCTCTCGATTTCAAGACCAACAATACCTCCGAGGACCTCGATATCATCGGTCAGTTTGGCGTTGGTTTTTATTCCGCATTCATGGTTGCTTCCAAGGTAACCGTCGTTTCCAAGGCTTACGGCACAGACGAAGCATGGCAATGGGAATCCGAAGGCACAGAAGGCTATACCATTGAGGAAGCCTCCAAAAACACCGTCGGCACGGATATCACCCTTTACATCAAGGAAAATACCGAAACCGAGAATTATGACCGTTTCCTTGAAGAATACGGCATCCAGAGCCTTGTCAAGAAGTACAGCGACTATATCCGTTACCCCATCAAGATGATGATGACCCATGAGCATCCCATTCCCAAGCCCGAGGATGCAGGCGACGATTGGGTCCAGGAATACGAAGAACACAGCGAGCTTGAAACCCTCAACAGCATGATCCCGATTTGGAAACGCAAAAAAGGCGAGACCACAGACGAGGAATATGCAGAATTTTATAAGAATAATTTCTATGATTATTCCGACCCTGCAAAGGTCATCACCGCAAGCGGCGAGGGCGCGGTCAACTACAATGCCGTTCTCTTTGTTCCCGCACACGCACCCTATGATTTCTATACCAAGGAATTCAAAAAAGGTCTTGCCCTCTATTCCTCCGGTGTGATGATCATGGAAAAATGCGAGGACCTTATCCCCGATTACTTCAATTTCGTTCGCGGTGTCGTGGATTCCTCCGACCTCAGCCTCAATATCAGCCGTGAGCTTCTCCAGCAGAACCATCAGCTCAAGCTCATTCGCAAAAACATCGAAAAGAAGATCAAAAACGAGCTTCTCGCGCTTTGCAAGAATGACCGCGAGAAATACGAAGAGTTCTGGAAATCCTTCGGCAGAGTGCTGAAATTCGGCGTATACAGCGATTACGGCGCACATAAGGACGTTCTCACCGACCTTCTCATCTTCTATTCCGCAAAGGAAGAAAAGATGGTAACGCTCGAAGAATACGTTTCCGCAATGCCCGAAAATCAAAAATATATCTATTTCGCTTCCTCCGATAGCGTGGAACGCGCGGCAAAGCTTCCGAATACTGAAGCGGTTCTCGACCATAATTTTGACGTTCTTCTCTGCACCGACGACGTAGATGAATTCTGCTTGCAGATCCTCCGCGAATACAAGGAAAAAGCATTCAAGAATGTCGGCGGCGGCAATCTTGAGCTCGAAACCGAGGAAGAAAAAGAAGCGGCAAAGACCGCGGCAGAAGAAAACAAAGGTCTGCTCGAAGCGATCAAGGATGCACTTGGCGGCAAGGTCAAGGCAGTCAAGACCTCTGCGGTTTTGAAGGAGCATCCCGTAGCACTTTCTTCCGAAGGTCCCGTTTCCATCGAAATGGAAAAGGTCCTCAAAAATATGCCCGGCAACGATGGCATCGCAAGCGAAAAGGTGCTTGAGATCAATGAAAATCACCCTGTTTTCGCTTCTCTCAAGGAAACCGCAGCGGCAGGCGACAGCGCAAAGCTTTCCCTCTACGCAGGCATCCTCTATGAACAGGCACGCCTTATCGAAGGACTTCCCGTGGAAGACCCCATCGCATATGCAAAGGCAGTTTGCTCGCTCATGAAATAAGCAGTGGACGAAGTTCACAGGAAGTGGATCTTTCCGTCTGTTCAAAAACAGCAAAAAGAACCCCGAGGAATATGAGTCCTCGGGGTTTTTCTGTAAAATGCTTGCAATCCCCCGGAGAATGTGATAAAATGGAAGCAATGAAAGGCCCCGAAAAAGGAGGAATTCTTATGTTTCAACATCACACCACCGAGGTGGTACAGCTTTTCCCCGAAAGACCGCAGATCACCCTTACGACCTATGTTGCGGGTACGGATAAATCCCTACGCTTCAACGATAAACGCCGTGCCATTTTGATTCTCCCGGGCGGCGGTTATGCAGGCTGTGCCGCTATTGAATCCGAACCCATCGCGCATCATTTTTTGGCGGCAGGCTTCAATGCGTTCGTATTGGAATATACCACGACTTCCACAGGCAGTCCTCTATGGCCGACACCGCTCATTGACGCATCGGCGGCGATGAAATATATCCGCGACCATGCAGACGAGCTTCACATCGACCCGAATTACGTTTTCGTCATCGGCTTTTCCGCAGGCGGACACCTCGCGGCGGCGCTCGGTACGATGTGGGATAACGATGAGATCGAAAAGCTTCTCGGTATGGAAAAGGGATACAACCGACCGACGGGTATGATCCTTTCCTATGCGGTTACGTCCAAAGCCATTCACGGGCATACACGCTCCTTTGCGAAGATCCTTGGGGATGACAGAAGCAAGGAATCGGGTGATGCCGTTTCTCCCGAGCTTCAGGTTTCCGAAAAGACCTGTCCTGCGTTTATTTGGCATACACGCACAGACCCCGGCGTGTTGGTACAAAATGCGCTCGTTTTTGCCAAAGCACTCGCTGACCATGAAATTCCCTTTGAAATGCACATTTATCCCGAAGGACCTCACGGACTTTCTCTCAACAATGACGTCGTCGGCAGAAATTATCCTGCGGCAAATCAATGGACATGGGATTCCGTTCGTTGGATGAAGAGCATTGAGGTATAAACGAAAGGATTTTTTCTATGATAACCGATACCGTAACTTATAAGATCCCCCTCCTTGAAGATCGCCCGATGGCACAGCTGATCGCTTACGTGGCAGGAAAATCCGACGAGATGAAGGGCAATGAAAAGCGCAAAGCCATTCTCGTCATTCCGGGCGGTGCATATTGGCTGCAATCCGATGCAGAGGCTGACCCTGTGGCGCATTTCTTCCTTGCCGAAGGGTATAACGCTTTTATTTTGCGCTATTCTGTTGGACGCGGAGTGGATTCCAAATGGCCCATGCCCCTTTATGAAGCATCTGCCGCAATGAAATATATCCGCGACCACGCGGAAGAGCTCTGTATTGACCCCGATTATGTGTTTGCCATCGGCTTTTCTGCGGGCGGACATCTTACCGCCGCGCTCGGTTCTCTTTGGGATAACGACGAGATCGAAGCAAAGCTCGGCATGAAAAAGGGTTATAATCGCCCGACGGGTACGATCCTTTCTTATCCCGTGATCTCGGGACTCGAATACGGACATCGCGGTTCTATCAATAACATTTTGAAACAAGAACGCGATGATGAAGAAGCAAGAAGATCCGTGTCTCTTGAGCTTCACGTTTCGGAAAAGACCGCGCCCTGTTTCCTTTGGGCAACACGCACCGATGACGCCGTTCCCGTACAGAATACGCTTCTTTATGCAGAAGCACTGGCAAATCATAACATTCCCTTTGAAATGCATATTTATCCCGAAGGACCGCATGGACTTTCTCTTGGCAAAAAATACGTGAATTGTCCGTATCCCGAGGTTTCCGCTTGGACGAAGGATGCGATTCGGTGGGTAGAAAGTATTAAGATTTAACTTTTGCGAACTTCGTTCGCTCACAGCTATCACCCGCCTCAAAGAACGCGGTTGAAACGGCGCTTTTGTCCAAGGTCGCGTAATTCATGTCGGCAAAACAGATTTTTTGCGGGCGCGCTCGCGCTCAGTGAAAAAAGCGCGCATCGAGCGACGCCACAAATAAAATCTGATGTTTCTGCCCATCGGCGTGGTTCCGAGGGTGTTCGGCTCGCGACGCCGCGAGCGACTGCACGAATCTTGTTCGTGCAGAACCCGTTCGGGGAGCCGATTGTGCTATGCTTCAAAAATAGCA
>JBGVLA010000132.1:0-2252 GCA_045124015.1 Eubacteriales bacterium
ATGGGCTCGGTTGACATCAAAAAGCAAGCACCCAACGTGGCAAGAATGAAGATACTCGGTGCGAGGGTAATTGAGGTCACGGACGGACTCGCAACTCTCAAGGAAGCGGTCGATGCGGCGTTTGCGGCATACTGCAACGAATATAAGGATGCCATTTACTGTATCGGCTCAGTTGTCGGCCCCCATCCGTTCCCGATGATGGTGCGCGACTTTCAAAGCGTTGTTGGCATCGAGGCAAGAGAGCAGTTCCTCGACATGACGGGCGAGCTTCCCGATGCGGTAGTCGCTTGCGTTGGCGGGGGATCGAATGCGATGGGACTGTTCTCGGGCTTCCTCAATGATCCCGTTGACATTTACGGTGTTGAGCCTCTCGGCAGAGGCATCAAGATGGGCGATCATGCCGCAAGTCTTACCTACGGAACAGAAGGTATCATGCACGGATTTAACAGCATTATGCTGAAGGATGAGAACGGTGAGCCTGCTCCCGTTTACTCGGTGGCAAGCGGTCTTGACTATCCCTCTTGTGGTCCCGAGCACGCATTCCTGCATGATCTCGGCAGAGTGAAATATGACGTTGTGAACGACGATGAAACCATTGATGCCTTCTATACACTCTCTCGCCTTGAAGGAATCATCCCCGCCATTGAAAGCTCTCACGCCGTTGCCTATGGTATGAAGCTGGCAAAGACGATGGGCAAGGGCTCTGTGCTTATCAATCTCTCTGGCAGAGGCGATAAGGATATGGACTATATCATTGAAAAATACGGCATCAGATAACTGTCCCGTTACAGTTACAAATAAAAATGGAGGCTCACCTGTTTTGGCGAGCCTCTGTTTGTTATTGGATCGTCAGATTTGAACCGTCAAAGTCAATATAAATCACACTGTCAGGTTCAATCTCACCCCCAATGATCTCACGTGCAAGAAGCGTTTCAATCTTGGATTGAATCAACCATCAGCACTCAACAATTTAAAATAAGATGGAATTGGCTTTGACCATTCCATCTTATTTTTTTGATGTTATTTAAGCATTAGCTTCTGCGATAGCCTGATGTATTTGTTGTAAAAACTTTTCAGATGTTTTTGAAAACACTTGATATTTTTTCCATACAAGATCCAACGCTACCTCTTGTTTTAGGAAAAGAGGACGAAAACACAGCAGCCCATCTGATTGCGAATATATTAGTTTGTCAACTCCAAGAGCGTAACCCATTCCTTCCTCAACCATAAGAGAGGCGTTGTAGATCAGATTATAAGTGCCGACAATATTTAATTCGTCAGTGGATTTTCCAAGCCACTCAAGCTGTGCCTCCAATGCCATGCTTTGGCGAGAAAGAAACAACGGTAACTGATATAAATCTTCCGGTTCTATGAATTCCTTTTTTGCCAAGGAACTGTCTTTTCGCATAAGAACTCCCCATGTATCATGGGTCGGTAATTTAACGGAATCATATTTTGTATGATCGCAGGGTTCTACCAAAATACCAAAATCCAAAAGCCCTTTATCAAGCCGTTCTTTTACATCATCGGAATTGCCGCTATATATGTGATATTGAATATAGGGGTGTATCTTTTGAATCTTTCTTGCTACTTGGGCAATAAATCGCATAGCATTTGTTTCACCGCCACCTATGTAAATAGTACCTGATATTGGTTCTTGGCTATCTTGAATTTCAGACTCAGTTTTCTCCACCAAAGCAATAATCTCAATCGCTCTTCTGCGAAGCAATTCACCGTCTTCCGTCAAGGTGATTTTGCGATTGCCGCGAATAAATAATTGTTTTCCTAATTCCTTTTCCAAATCCATAAGCTGACGGGATAAAGAAGGCTGAGAAAGATGAAGATATTCTGCCGCGCCGGAAATGGTTTCTTCTCTTGCCACTGCAAGAAAGTATCTTAAAACTCGTAGTTCCATAAATAACCTCCTGTTACCACAAAATATTATATCACATCTTAATATGCCTGTCAAGCATAACGAGGTATTTGATATAAGTATTTGACATTTCCGCCTTGCGGAATTATAATTATCAGAGGCATAATCAAATAGGAGGAGTCATGAAAGAAATATATTCAAGAGCATCAATTGAACAGAATTTAATGGATGCAGGATGTGACAAAAATACAATTTCTGATTTCATAGCATACATAGACGCTCGGAAAGTTAAGGAAGGAATCGCCTTGCTTTCAAGATATAGAGTAGCTATCTTGGATGAACTTCATAAAGAACAACGAAAAATTGACTGCTTAGATTA
>JBGVLA010000133.1:0-6239 GCA_045124015.1 Eubacteriales bacterium
CTTGCAAGACATCCTGCGGCGTTGCAAACCAGAAATGCGAAAATAAAAACAAATAAGTTTTGTTAAGCTATGAAACGCTGTCTTATCAAAGGCAGCGTTTTATATTGGCGGGCAACGCCCGCGAGAAATTGCTCGCCTACCGTAGCTTTTCGTACAAATAAACTCAACAAAACGGCGAGGTCGATTTTGATCAATTCGCCAAGTAATAAAAATAAAAACGAAACGGATACGTAAAAAATGGTACATCAATACAAACAAAACGGCTACAATATCGTCCTCGATACTTGTAGCGGCTCTGTCCATACCGTTGACGAAGTCGCATACGATATCATCGCTATGTATAAGACCAATACAAGCGACGAGATCGTCCGTGCTATGCTCGAAAAATACGGTCATATGCCCGACGTAACCAAGGAAGAGATCCTTCTTTGCATCGAGGATATCAAGGCGCTCGAAGAAAGCGGAAAGCTTTTCTCCGAGGACGTATATGAAAATCTCGCATACGATTATAAAAACAACAGCAAGGTCATCAAGGCGCTCTGTCTTCACGTTGCGCACACCTGCAACCTCAACTGCTCCTACTGCTTTGCAAGCCAGGGTAAATATCAGGGTGAACGCGCACTCATGAGCTTTGAAGTCGGCAAGCAGGCATTTGATTTCCTCATCGCCAATTCGGGAACAAGAAAGAATCTCGAGGTAGACTTCTTCGGCGGCGAACCTCTCATGAACTGGGACGTTGTCAAACAGCTCGTTGCTTACGCGAGAAGCATTGAAAAAGAACATAACAAAAACTTCCGCTTTACCCTTACGACAAATGGACTTCTGATCGACGATGAGATCATCGATTTCCTCAATAAGGAAATGAGCAACGTCGTCCTCAGCCTTGACGGCAGAAAGGAAGTTCACGACCATTTCCGCAAGAATTACGCAGGAAAAGGCAGTTACGAGGATATCGTACCGAAATTCAAGCGCCTTGTGGAAAAACGTGGCGGCAAGGATTATTATATGCGCGGTACGTTCACCCATAACAACGTCGATTTCACAAACGATATCTTCCATATGGCTGACCTCGGCTTCACTGAGCTTAGCATGGAACCCGTCGTTTGCCCCCCCGACGACCCCTATGCCCTCACCAAGGAAGACCTTCCCAAGCTCTTTGAGCAATATGAAATTCTCGCAAACGAGATGATCAAGCGCAAAAAGGAAGGCAGACCCTTCACGTTCTATCACTATATGCTCGACCTTAAAAACGGTCCTTGCATCTATAAGCGCATCACGGGCTGCGGTTCGGGCACGGAATATATGGCAGTTACCCCTTGGGGTGAGCTTTTCCCCTGCCATCAGTTCGTTGGCGACCCCAAATACAGCCTCGGTAACATCTGGGACGGCATCAAAAACACCGCCGCACAGGACGAATTTCGTGCTTGCAACGCCTATGCAAAGCCCGAATGTAAGGATTGCTGGGCAAAAATGTATTGCTCGGGCGGTTGTGCCGCAAACGCATATCATGCAACAGGTCATGTAAACGGCGTATATGAATACGGCTGTGAGCTTTTCAAAAAGCGCATGGAATGTGCCATCATGATCCAAGTTGCCGAAGCAGAAGACAGCGAAGCATGAAAACACCCATCGTCGATTTTGTAAAACGATATGCCGAATCGGATATTTCGCGCTTTCATATGCCGGGTCATAAGGGCAAAGTCCACCTCGGATGCGAAGCGCTCGATATCACCGAAATTGACGGCGCAGACGTTTTATATTCCGCGTGCGGTATCATAGAAAAAAGCGAAGAATATACTTCTTCGCTTTTTCATAGCGCGCATACCTTTTACTCTGCGGAGGGTTCTTCCCTCGTCATCAAGGCGATGCTCGGTATCATCAAGAGCACGAAAAAGGACGGCGAAAGACCGATTATTTTGGCGGCAAGGAACGTCCATAAGGCGTTTATCTATGCCTGCGCCCTCCTTGACCTTGACGTGGAGTGGCTTTTTCCCCAACACTTCACGCACCTTTGCACCTGCAATCTGACGAAAGAAGATGTAAAGGATGCCATCTGCCGTATGTCCCAAAAGCCCGATGCCGTCTATCTCACCTCGCCCGATTACCTTGGACAGGTGCAGGATATTCGCGGCATTTCCGAGGTTTGCAGAGCGTACGATATCCCCTTGCTCGTGGATAACGCACACGGTGCATATCTCGCGTTTTTGGAAGAAAACTGCCATCCGCTTGCCTTGGGTGCTTCGATGTGTTCGGACTCCGCACACAAAACGCTTCCCGTCTTAACGGGCGGCGCGTATCTGCATATCGCAAAAGATGCGCCCAAAGAATTTTTAGCGGAGGCACGCACGATGCTTTCTCTTTTCGCCTCCACAAGTCCCTCGTATCTGATTTTGCAATCTCTTGACCTTTGCAACGCTTACCTTGCGGACGGTTATAAGCAAAAACTTGCAAATTGCATAGAAAGGATCGAAACCATCAAAAAGATGCTGGACGAAAAAGGCATTTTCTATGAAAAAAGCGAGCCTTTGAAGCTCGTTTTGAACGCGAAACAATGCGGATATACGGGAGAAGACATTGCAAGATATTTGCGCGAAAGAAAGATGGAAATTGAATTTTCCGACCCGGATTTTGCGGTACTCATGTTCACCCCCGAAAACGGCGAAAAAGACTTCGCACGGCTTGAAAATGCGCTCACATCGCTTCCCATGCGGAAACCGCTGACAGACCGCAAACCGTGCATCATGCCGAAAGCGAAAACGGCGCTTTCCATTCGTGATGCGGTTTTTGCCCCCAAACGAACCGTTTTCGTGGAAGAAGCGGTAGGCAAAATCTGTGCTTCCCCACTCGTTTCCTGTCCCCCCGCCGTGCCGATCGTCATGAGCGGTGAGGTCATCACAAAGGAAGCGATGGAATGGTTTTTCTATTACGGAACAAAATACGTGGAGATCACCACTTGATAAAGAGAAATCGGACGCAAAAGACTAGTTCTCATAAGTATGATAAAAAGCAGGTATTTACACCTGCTTTTTATCATTATCTTTTCATTTCCATTTGCAATTCCACCCCAAAGGGCAAAGTTTTTTGATTTCCATTGAAATCGAATCCAAATTTCTTATAAAAGCATATAGCTTTATCATTGCCTTTTAAAACCCATAGCACTATTTTTGCGCCATCAGCAAACATTGACACCGTTTTGTTTAATAGTGCATAGCCCAACTTTTGACCGTGGTATTCTTTCAGTAGGTATATTGCAATAACTTCATTTGCATCTTTTGTATCGGCGCTTTTTCCTATGCATGAAAAACCAACAGTTTTATCATTAACTTTGAGCAGAAAAGTATTTTGAGGCCATTTGCGCGCCATTTTTATACATTTTTCCAATGTGATATTTTTTAGATAATCATCGGGCATAAGTCCGTTGTATGTTTCATGCCAAGATTTCCAATGTACATATCCTTTTTCATCCATTTCAGCCTCTGTGGTCATCGGGCATATCTCATATTCAATCATTAAAAATTCTCCTTTGAATTTATCGACAGTATCGCCTTTGTACTACAAAGGCATAGGGCAAAGCCCATACCCCTATTCTTGTTTTGCTTTAATTGTATTTAGCGAGGAAATTAACATTCGGCGTATAGCCCCGCAATCGTTTTGAATAGTTTTGTATGCGGATTCTTCAATACAGCCGGTTTCAAATAAAAGTTCAAGCCAATATTCTGTTTCATAACATTCCTTTTGCGCAATTTCAAGCTTGGATATAAAATCCTTCGTGCCTTGTGCATATTGAGCCTCGTGAATGTTTGCTCCGATGGAAGTGCCTGAACGCAACAACTGATTTATAAGTACCGTTTCTTTGTGCTCTGCCTTCATATTACGGCAGAGGAAAACAATATTCTTTGCAAAATTCTTTGCTTTGTCTCTTAAAATGCTATTTGACATAATATCACCTCTACCAATATTATAGAACAAAATTGATGGTTAGTCAAGTTATATTCCGACTTCGTCGGAGTGGTATTATCGCTAAGCGCGATAGTTATATTGAAGCCTTGCGGCTTCAGTGATATTCTATTCGCATCCCAAACTCGCGAAGCGAATATCACTCGGCGTAAGCCGAATATCACTGCAAAGCAATAGAACTCGCCGAGAGGCGAATAGAACTGGCGTGATACTCCGATAAGAGTATCACGCCAAGCGTCCGATTTCTCTTTATTCATATAAATATTTCGCGGGAATATTTCTTTTTGCGATATCGACGAGCTTTTCTCCCGTAAAGGTGATGGTATCTTCATGGGAAACGTAGAGCATCCATGTGTGAGAATCGTCATAGTAAAAGGTTTCTGCATACCATGGAAATTCATAGGCTTTGCCGTCTTTTTCATATAAAAATGACAGGATATTCTTTTCCAAAACGCCAAGGTTTGGGATCTGCATTTGAAAGGATTTGACCGTTTCGATTCCAAATTCACGAAATGTTTTTTCGAGCAATTTGATTTTTTTGTCATGATAAATTGCATCCAAATCGTATACAGATACGGGAAGTTCTTTTTTTAATCGCCAAAGCGGATACCAATACCATGAATCGGTTTGCCCTGTGTACGCTTGAATTGCTGAAAGGATACCTTGAAATGCAGCTCTGTCTTCCGCAGAAAGGGTGTCTGCTTTTTTCAGCATTTCATCCACGTGATCACTCTTTCCACTCAAACGCATACACCGTCTGCGACTTATATTCCTCACCGGGATTCAAAACGCAGTTCGTGAAATGCTCGTGATTCATGCTGTCGGGATAATTTTCAGTCTCAAGACAGAAAGCGTGCTGTTTTTTCTGCGTATAACCACCCTTGAACGGAAAATCGGGATTCGACATAAAGTTTGCGGAATAGAACTGTACCGCAGGAAGATCGGTATAAACGCTCATTTTTCTGCCGCTCTTGGGCTCCGTTACGATCGCACGAGGAGAACTCATGGAGTCTGCATAGTGGTCTGCAAAGATCATACAATGATCATAACCGCCTGCAAGCTTCATAGGTTCATATTCAAGTGTCCAATCCTTGCCGATGGTCTTTGCCGTACGGAAATCAAAGGGAGTATTCAAAACGGTAGGCGTTTTTCCCGTGGGGATCAGCTCCGCATCGGTTTCCACGAAGCGGTCGGCATCCAGATACACGATATGATCAAAAACATCACCCGAATCAAAGCCTGCAAGGTTAAAATAGCTATGATTTGTGAGGTTGAGAACGGTCTTTTTGTCCGTTGTCGCGCGATAGGTGATGGAAAGCTCTTTTCCGGCAACGACACGGTATTCCACGGAAACGTTCAATGTTCCGGGATAATTTTCCTCGCCGTCGGGGGAAACGAGCGTAAAGGTTACGCGGTCAGCATCCTTTTCCTCCACAGCCTCGGAAGCCCAGACCTTATGAGAAAAACCCACCTTGCCGCCATGAAGATGATTGTTGCCGTCGTTGCAATAGAGGTCGTATTCCACGCCGTCAAGGGTGAATTTGCCTTTGCCGATGCGATTGCCGAATCTGCCGACAACAGCGCCCTGATAGCCGTCTGCGTCCTCATAATCGGAAAGCTTATCGTAGCCGCAGACAACGTCAACGGCATTTCCGTTTTTATCGGGAACGAAAAGTTTGTTCACAGTGGCACCAAATTCAAGAAGCGTTACGGAGATACCGCCCTCACTCTGAATGGTGTACGCATGCACGACTTCCCCGTTTTTTGTTGTACCAAATACCTGTTTTTCAATGCTCATGGATATAATTCCTCCCATGTTTTTTCTTTTATTTTATCATAAATGCGGTTTTCCGTCAATAGAAAAAGGAGTCTTTCGACTCCTTTTTCGGTTTAATAAGCATATTTATCGTAGATCTCAATGCTGCCGTATTGACTCAGAATATTCTGCAGCTCCTCTTTGGTGAGGTTCAGCCAGAACTGATAACCGCTGATGATGACAAGCGTCGTCTGCTTACCGTCTTCAAAAAGATGCTCGTCAAGGACAACGTGTTTGAAGAAATCTGCGGTATCCACGTAGAAGCTCTGACGCTTTCCGCTCTCTATCATATTGAGTCTAACCGTTCCGCCAAGATTTTTCATTTGATGCAAAGCATCGAGAATCTTTTCGTCCTTGCCGTAAAGCGACATGATGAATTCAACGGTCTTCGGCGTATATTCGGGGAGAAGCTGATAATAAAAATGTCTGGTATAATCGCGGAGTCGATTTTCGTCATATTGATTGA
>JBGVLA010000134.1:0-60179 GCA_045124015.1 Eubacteriales bacterium
ATGCAGGACATCGAAGCCGATGAAGAAAAAAAGATCATCTACGATGCCGTGGCGTCTCTTGTGCCGCGCGAAAGAGAGATCATTGAGATGCGATTCGGGCTTCACGGGGGCAAAGAAATGACCCAAAAGGAGGTCGCGGACGCGCTCGGTATTTCACAATCCTACATATCACGCCTTGAAAAACGGATACTCGCGCATTTGAAAGAAGAAATCCAAGATAAACTATAAAAAAATCGAAAAAAATTGCGAAAAACTATTGCAAAAATAAAAATTTATGGTATAATGGAAACACTGTGATTATATGAAAGGTGAGGTGTAAACAATGAAAGAAGGAATCCATCCTAACTACGTTGATGCAACTGTTAGATGCGCTTGTGGCGAAGTTATCGAAACCAAATCCACAAAGGGCGATTTCAGAGTTGAAATTTGTTCCAAATGTCATCCTTTCTTTACCGGCAAACAGAAATTCGTTGATGCCGGCGGACGTGTAGACAAATTCAAAAAGCGTCTTGAATCCAAGAAATAATGATTGCATGACCGAAAGAGTTAGTAGCAGGAAATCCTATATGGTTTTCCTGCTCTTTTTCTATCCTTTATTTGACCAAAGGAGAGTATATGAAAACAGAAAGTATTTTTGAATCCAAACAAGAAGAAAAAAGAGAAGTCATTCTCGTTGCCGTCATGGAAAAGGGTGCGGACAGCGCAGACAGAGAAGCATCCTTTGACGAGCTGGAGCGCCTCGCCGAGACCGCGGGCGCGACCGTTTACGCACGCATGGTACAGGAAAAGGAATCTCCAGATCCACGTACCTATATCGGCAGCGGTAAGGTTCAGGAGCTTGCCGAGCTTTGCAAAAACGGCGGGATCTCGATGGTCATTTTTGACTGCGAGCTTTCTCCCTCGCAGATCAAGAACCTCGAAAACGACCTCGGCGACGTGCAGGTCATCGACCGCAGTATGCTCATTCTCGATATTTTTGCGCTCCACGCGACAAGCGGCGAAGGTAAGCTTCAAGTCGAGCTTGCTCAGCTCAAATATACCGTTCCGCGTCTGACGGGACACGGTACGGAGCTTTCCCGTCTCGGCGGCGGTATCGGTACGAGAGGTCCGGGTGAAAGCAAGCTCGAGACCGACAGACGACACGTCAAGCGCCGTATGGATGCGCTTGAGGATGCACTCGAGGAGCTTGCGAAGAACCGCGCGGTGCAGAGAAGCAGCCGCGACCGTTCGGGTATCTTCAAGGTGGCGATCGCAGGGTATACAAACGCAGGCAAATCCACGCTTCTCAATTATTTGACTGACGCGGGAATCCTCGCGGAGGATAAGCTCTTTGCCACGCTCGACCCCACGACAAGAAAATTTGAGCTTCCCTCGGGGGAAGAAATTTTGCTCACCGATACGGTAGGCTTCATCCGCAATCTTCCGCATCATCTCGTCCGTGCGTTCCGCTCGACGCTTGACGAGGTCTGCTATGCAGATGCGATCCTCGTCGTGGTCGATGCTTCCGACCCCGAATCGATGGCGCAGCTCGACGTAACGAGAGGTCTGATCGACGAGCTTGGTGCATCGGATAAGCCCGTTTTGTTCGTTTATAACAAATGCGACCGCGGATTTGCTTCGCACCCGACAACGCCAACACATCAGAACGTCTATATCTCCGCCAAAACGGGCGAAGGTACGGAGGAGCTTGTCAAGCGCCTCGAGGAGCTGGCGACGGCAGGCAAAAAGGAATATACCTTTGCATTTCCTGCGGATAAGCTCGGTCTGATCAATACGCTTTACCGCGATGCAAACGTGCTGGATACCGAATATACCGAAAACGGCGCGCTCGTGAAAGCCGTCTGCGACAGCAAAACGGCAGGACAGCTTGCGAAATTCATCAAAACCGAGTGAGGTCGTTATGGCAGAACAGAATTTGACAACACTCGGAAAAGAGGCGAGCGCGGAATTTACGGAGAAAAAATCCGTTTTTATCGGCTATGCCAAGCCTATCAAAACAGCGGAGGAAGCCGAAGAATTTATCGCGCAGATCAAGAAAAAACACGCCGACGCGCGTCATAACGTTTCCGCGTACATGGCAGGCAACGCCGTCAGATACAGCGACGACGGCGAGCCCAAGGGGACGGGCGGTGTTCCTGTTCTTGAAGTTCTGAAAAAGAGCGGCGTTGACGGCGCGGTGGTCGTTGTAACCCGTTATTTCGGCGGTATCTTGCTCGGTGCACCCGGACTTGTGCGCGCGTATTCCAAGGCGGCGGCGATGGCGGTTGAGGAAGCGGGCATCGTTACGTATCGGAATTACACGGAATGTACCGTTACCTGCGATTACGGGCTTTACGATAAACTCCTCTACGATATCGGCAGAAGGACCATCATCACGGACGATACGGATTTCGGTGGAAATATCACACTGCGTATTGCGGTGCTCACTGAGGAGTACGAAGCCTTTGAAAAATCGGTCTACAGTATGACAAACGGAAAACTCGTGCCGAAAAAAACAGGCGAACGTTTTGATATATGAGCGAAAAATGCAAAAATCGAAAAATTCTCAAAATTTTTTTGAAAAAGAAAGAGGATTTTTCGATTTTTTTGCGTATCTTATAATATAACGCAAAAAAGCGGGCGTAGTATGCTTCTTTTTTGTGAATCAGCATTTTCCGAAATTTACTTTTAGGGAGAGATGCCTATGACAGTTGCACAGATGGTTTGTGAAAGGGAACACGCTTATTTATCTGAGTTTGCTTGCCTGAGCGAGAATACGAAGGGCAGAGAGCAGCTTTCCGTACCGTGTACGACACGTACGGAATTTCAGCGTGATCGTGATCGCATCATCCATTGCAAGGCATTTCGCCGTTTGATGCATAAAACACAGGTTTTTCTTTGTCCCGAGGACGATCATTACCGCACACGTCTGACACATACCCTTGAGGTGGCGCAGATCGCAAGAACGATCGCGCGAGGTCTTTTTCTCAATGAAGACTTGACCGAAGCTTCGGCGCTCGGACATGATCTTGGTCATACACCGTTTGGACACGCGGGAGAGCTTGTGCTACAGGAATGCTTTTCTCCCGATTTTACTCATTACAGGCAAAGCTTGCGCGTGGTGGATAAGCTCGAAAATGATGGTATGGGATTGAACCTCACCTATGAGGTTCGGGATGGTATCCTCAATCACGCGGGAGACGATACCGCTTCCACCCTGGAGGGGCGTATCATTAAATTTGCGGATCGGATCGCTTATATCAATCACGATATCGACGATGCCATTCGAGGCAAGGTCCTTCGCTTTGAGGATATTCCTGCGGAGATCACGGAGCTTCTCGGCAGAACACATTCCGAGCGCATCGGTACGCTTGTCAATGATATTATCGCCAGCTCCACAGGTCAAAACGATATTCTCATGACGCCCGAGATCGGGAAGGCAATGATGGATCTGCGTAGTTTTCTTTTTGAAAACGTATATCGCAATCCCGAGGCAAAGGGCGAAGAGATCCGAGCCAAAGATATGCTTCGCCGTATGTATGAGTATCTTGTGAAGCATCCCGAAAAGATTCCCGCAGAGGAACGCCGTATCTACGGAGAGGTCGATTCTGTGGAACGCCGCGTCTGCGACTATATTGCAGGTATGACGGATCGATATGCCATCAATGTTTTTGAGAATCTTTTTATTCCGAAGGTATGGAAAGTGAATTGATCCATGTAATTTCATATAATATATAAGGAAAGGGGGCGGTGCGATGAAAATTCCTCACAGCTTTATTGAGGAAGTAAAATACAGAAATCGAATCGATGACGTCATCGGTTCTTACGTCAATTTGAAGCGTGCCGGCTCCAATTATCAGGGACTTTGTCCCTTTCACAGCGAGAAAACACCGTCATTTACCGTGTTTCCGAATACCGAAACGTTTCATTGCTTCGGTTGCGGCGCGGGTGGCGATGTCATCTCCTTTGTCATGCGCGCGGAAAACCTCGAATATACGGGCGCCATTGAATTTCTTGCCAAAAGAGCAGGGCTCGCGATGCCTGATCTGGGCGAGCACGAGAACGAAAGTGATAAACGTGCAAGGTTCTATGAAATGAATCGTGCGGCGGCTCGCTTCTTCAATCAAATGCTTTATACGCCGGAGGCAGCTCCCGCAAGGGAGTATCTTACAAGGCGCGGTCTTTCCGCGGCGGCGGTCAAGCGTTTTGGACTTGGCTATGCTCCCGATAAATTCGATGCGCTTCGAAACCATATGCATTCGCTCGGTTATACCGACGAGGAGCTCAAAACGGCTTTCCTTTGCGGTAAGAGTGAGCGGACGGGCAGATATTTCGATTATTTTCGCGGACGCGTCATGTTTCCCATCATTGATAATTTTTCAAACGTCGTGGCGTTCGGCGGACGAATCCTTGGGGATGCCAAGCCGAAATATCTCAATAGCTCCGATACGCCCGTCTTCAAGAAGAGCCGCAATCTTTTTGCGTTGAATCTCGCAAGAAAAGCATCGGCGGATTCTCTCATCCTTTGCGAAGGATATATGGACGTTATCGCTGTGAATATGGCGGGATTTCCAAACGCCGTTGCGACGCTCGGTACTGCGCTGACAACGGAACAAGCGCGTATCATGGCGAAGTATACGAAAAAGATCATTCTTGCCTACGATAGCGACGATGCAGGCGTGAATGCCGCCAAGCGCGCCATCCCCATGCTCACGGATGTCGGGCTTGAGGTCAAGATGCTCCGTATGGAGGGCGCTAAGGACCCGGATGAATTCATCAAAAAATACGGGGCGGCGAGATTCAAAACGCTTCTCGATTCCAGCCAAGGCAAGATGGATTATCTTTGCGAACAGGTTTTGAAAAAATATAATATTTTGATTCCCGAGGAAAAGACCAAGGCGGCGGACGAGCTTTGCCGTGTGCTTTCTGAGGTCTATTCCGATGTGGAGCGAGAGATCTACATAACGAGAATGGCGGAAAAGCTTTCCGTTGACCCAAAAAGCATGAGAAATGACGTGGAGCGTCAGATGCGGCGAAACCGCAGAGACGAATCTGCGGAAATGAGACGAAGGATCGTTTCGGACACGCTTGGCTACGGCGACCGTGTGAACCGTGATTTCGTCAAAAACGCAAAAGCGGCGAGGGCAGAGGAAGCGATTCTTGGTATCTTGCTTTTGCGGCCCGAATTTGTTAAGGAGATCAGAAGCGGTGCGATCTCGCTTTCTGCGGATGATTTTCTGACGGATTTCAATAAAAAGGTCTTTGTGGCTATTCTTGAGGGAGACGATCCCTTCGATATCGGAATGCTCGCGGAAGATTTCACGCTTGATGAGATCTCCCGTATCACAAAGATGCAGGTGAGCCGTGCGTCTCTTTCCAAAAACGACGCAGCTGTTCTTGCCGATCACATTCGGACGCTGAAGAGTGAGGCTCCGCAGGAAACGGATAACGATGAGCTTTCCGATATTCGGAATCTGCTCAACCGAAAAAAGAAATGATATATAAATTTTTGGAGGATAGAAAATATGGATTTGGAAAACAAGAAAGCGAAAACAGCGGAAGATCCCGTTTCTGAAAAGGATGCGCTTTCTCAAAAGGCGGATGACGGCGCAGGAAAGAACGACATCCAAAATTTGATCGATAAGGCGAAGAAAAACGGCTCGCTTACCAATAGCGAGATCCTCGCTGCTCTCGGTGATTCCGACTACGATATCGATCAGATCGATAAGCTTTATGAGGAACTCAGCGCACTTGGCATCGACGTCAACGCTTGCTTTGACGATGAGGCGCTTCTCGGAAGTGCAGAGGACGATATCGAGGCAGAGCTCGATGGCTTTGATAAGCCCGAAAACATGGAGAAGATCCTTGCTTCTGAAGGTCTCATGATCGATGACCCCGTCAAGCTTTATCTCAAAGAGATCGGCCGTGTGCCGCTTCTTGACGCGGACAGAGAAGCGGATCTTGCTCGCAGAATGTCCGAAGGCGACGAAAAAGCGAAAAAGGAACTTGTGGAAGCGAACCTTCGACTCGTTGTCAGCATCGCAAAGCGCTATGTTGGTAAGGGACTTTTCTTCCTTGACCTTATTCAGGAGGGCAACCTCGGTCTTATGAAGGCTGTTTCGAAATTCGACTACACCAAGGGCTATAAGTTCTCGACTTATGCAACATGGTGGATCCGCCAGGCGATCACCCGTGCGATCGCGGATCAGGCAAGAACCATCCGTATTCCCGTACACATGGTGGAGACCATTCATAAGGTAACCAAGGTTCAGCGCCAGATGCTTCAGGAAAAGGGACGCGAAGTTTCCGCGACTGAAGTTGCAAAGGAAATGAATATGAACCCCGATAAGGTCCGCGAGATCATGAAGATCGCGCAGGATCCGATCTCCCTCGAAACACCGGTCGGCGAGGAAGAAGACAGCCATATCGGCGACTTTATCGAAGACCAGGAATCTCCCGCGCCTGCGGAAGCAGCCTCCTATGAGCTTCTCCGCGAGCAGCTCAATGAGGTTCTTCATACCTTGACTCCTCGCGAGGAGCAGGTCCTTCGCTTGCGTTTCGGCCTTGAAGACGGACGCCAGCGTACCCTTGAGGAGGTTGGTCAGCAGTTTAATATCACACGCGAAAGAATTCGTCAGATCGAAGCCAAGGCGCTTCGTAAGCTCCGTCATCCGAGCCGTTCGAAAAAGCTTCGTGATTATTTGAACTAAGCCAAAAAAAATTGTAAATTTTCTACGATTGGTCAGTTTTGCACAAGAAGAGGAAAATTATTTGGAATAAGTGCACATTTTGGAGAGTGAAAATCCCCATTTTGGGCGCGAAATATTGTGCAAAATCACTCAAAAAATCCAACTTTTTTGAACTCTTGAGGGGATTTTTCATAAAATAAAATCAAACGGTTTACGAAAAATGCCTTGACAGAGTGGCATTTTTGATATACAATATATAGTGTTATTATTACTCAAATTCCGACTGACTGGAAGACAAATTTTTGGGAGGAAAACGCCACATGATGAAACGAATTATTAGCCTTGTTTTGTGTCTCGGTATGATTGCCGGCGCGCTCTTGATGGCAGGTTGTGAGTCTGAATCGACACCTAAGACATCAGACGAAGCTCTGCCGATGACCCTCAATTTCGTGGGTATCACGGAAGACACAACAACCCCGGAAGCGATCGACGCAACGGAAGAAGCACTCAACAAGATCTTCAAAACCGAATTTAAGACCAAGATCGAATTGACTCTTGTTACAGCTGACGAATACATTGCTCTCGTTGAAGAACGAGTTGCTGAAGCTGAACAGGCAAAAACAAGACTCGCTGCGATCTCTAAGTACAACAGCATGGCACAGAAAATTGCCAACCAGTTGGAAAAAGCAAATTCCGATACCGATAATAAGGGCCTCTTCAGCAAATGGACTCAGAACGCAAAGGTCGTTGAAGCCTCCACGCTTTCTACCGGTACCGTTTATACTGCTGAACAGACTACCGTTTACGAAGACGGTAAGATCGAAACCGTATATCCCAACGCGACATCTCCTATCGATATCCTTATGATCGATGGCAAGGAAATGTATGACTATCTCGACGAAAAGGGTTATCTCCTTTCCATCGCTGATAAGCTTACAACCGAATTCACCAAATTCAAGCAGTACATTTATCCTACATTCTTTGAACAGCTTGAAATCATCACAGATGATATTAAGGCGATTCCGAACAACAATTTGCTCGCTGAATATACTTATCTCGTTGTTGATAAAGAACTTGCAGATAAATACGATCTTGACGTTGATGCGATCGATACCTACGACGATCTCGACGTTGGCGGCGCAGGCTTCCTTTCTCAGGTCAGCGCAAACGAAAACGTAACTGCTCTTGCGACCGAACCCGAAGCACTTGGTATTTACAAGTACTTTGAAGGCGACGTTGCAGTTGGTACCTACTATAACCCCATCTACGGTTATGACCCTGCAGAAGGTACAGACTTTACGATCCGTAACCTTTTCGATATTCCCGAATACACCAACCATCTTCTTTTGATGGATACTTACCGTAAGAACGGCTACTTCACAGCAAAATCCGAAGATTTTGCGGTTAATGTTGTAAAGGGCGACGCATCTCTCCCCGCTGAATACGGCAATGATTATTATGTAAAGGTTCTTCAGAATCCTTTTGTTGATATGGATGCGATCTTCGACGGTATGCTTGCTGTTTCCGAATACACAGCAAATGAAACCAGAGCACTTCAGATCATCCAGGCGATCAACACCGATCCCGAAGTAAAGAATATTCTTCAGTACGGTATCGCATACGACGGCGAAAACGACAATGTTGCAAACTACCGTGTTGACGAAGTAACTTCTGAAGACGGCAAAACCGGTTACACCATTACCAGACTCAACAACAATTACATGATGGACAATTCCTTGACAGGTAACGTTTACATGGGTTATCCCGAAGAAGGTCAGATCTTCGATATTATGGATTACTACAAGCAGACAAACCTTGATTCCGGTCTTGCTCCTTTCATGCATTACTATGTCAGCGATGAAGACCTTGACGGCATGCTCAAGGAAATCCTCAGACGCGCTTGCCTTACCGAAGCATTTGATCCTATCGGTATGAGCTACAACGAATATGAACGTTTGAACGGTACCACTCAGGGTAACAGCATGAGACGTGAATTCAAATTGGCTTACATTGAATTCTTCGTTGATTGTCTCGTTGCTGAAGGCACTGTTGCCTCTGATCCGTTGTACTTTGTAACAAAGGGTGCAGGCTCTGCTTTGGATAACGATTTTATCGAATTTGCACGCAGTAAAGAAGGTCAGGCGATCCTCAGCTCCATCGGTTATACTGCTATTGACAAGAATGCAGCTCCTTACGTTAAGAAGGACTCCATGAGCGGTAAGATTTCTCTTATCCCCAACACAGGTACAACCTTGATCAGCTACGTTGAATCTCTTATGACTAAGCTCAGCGAAGCTTACATGGCAATGTATCCCGAAGTTACATTCGAATTCCTTGAAAGAGATCAGAACGACGGTTATAAGGGCGACCTTCTCAGAATCGACGGCACCAAATATACACTCGGTATTTCTGACCGTGATCTCACAACAGCAGAAGAAAACAGCTCTCTTAACCTTACCACCAATAAGGTTGCAACAAGCTACCTTAAGGTATTTAATAACGATAGCCACGAAACATACAGAGCTTCTTGGTACGAAGAAAAGATGATCGAAAAGATCACAGCTGAAAAATACGCAACCATTATTTCCAAGGCTGAACTTGATAACGTTGCTAAGAACAAACTCGCTGCACTTTGTGGTATCGATCTCAGCAGATATCCTGTTGCAACACGTCCTGCTTCTGAAAGCATCGTTCTTTCTACAGCAAGAGCAAGCGCAGCAAACTACTACACCAACCTTGAATATCTCCGTATTATGGCTGATGAACTTCTCTTTACAGATGAAGAAAGCGCTAAATACGCAAATTTGAAGGGCTCTGATTACGAAAATGCAGTATTCGAATACGTTCGTGCAAACTATGAAACCAAGAACAACCTCACAGAAGAGGATTATGTGAAGCTCGTTCAGGACTTCATGGTATCCGTCCTCGAATACACATCTCCGGAAGACAAGACTACCAAGTACACCGTATCTTGGGATGAATTCCAGGAAACCAAGGCAAATGCTCAGGTTTACATTGAAGCTGCTACCAAGATCAAGGAAGCTTACAACAGCAAGCTTACAACAAAGGTCAGCGCAGGTCTCTTGAAGCTTTATTCTTTGCCTGAAATCATCGACGTTGTATACGATGTAATGTATGACGAATATCTCGCTGAAAACGGTCTCGATAAAGCAGATTTCGAAAATACCATTAAAGATGTATATCTCACCGAAGTTGGTTCTTCTGCTGAAGAATTTGCAACCTATGCAAAGACTTCTGACGAATACAAGAACGTTTGCAACAACCTTAGAAAAGAATATAAGAAGCTCTTGATCGAAATCTTCGGCAAGACAACTTATGAGAAGGGCGAAACCGGTATCACCAATGCCGTTCTTCTTGAAACCCTCTTTGATCACTTCCTTGAAGAAGAGATCCAGGTAAATGACAAGATGTGCGAACTCGTTGATATCGATTACGAGACCTTTGCAGAAGCAGAAGTACAGATGGAAAACTACGATATGTATATCGGTACCATGAAGACCATGTTCGTATATACACTTCGTACCAAGTACACCACTTCTCAGATCGACAAGTGGACATACGAGGAAGCAGAAACCAATCTTTACAATCTTCTTTACGAAACCGGCTTCTACACCAACGAACTTGCTCAGTATATCGGTCTTAGCCTTAGTGAATACATGCTTGCTAAGAGTAACGCGACCACATATTTGGGCTATTTGAATACACTCGTTAAAGCACTTTCCGCAGATCTCCAGGCGAAGGGTTACAATACCACTGAGCTTCTCAAGGAATCCGGTGCTGACATCGAAGCAATCTGCCTCGAAATTATTCTTGAAAAATACTACAGCGATAAAGTGGACATTTACGAAGTTCTTCTCGAAAATTGCGCTAAGTATGTTCAGGGTATTGAAACAGCAACCGACCTCGAAGCTTATCTCGCTGCTGCAAAAGAAGCAACCGGCAATGATTACTTCTACATGGCAGTTGTAAATGCTCTCCAGAGTGATTGGGTAGAAAGCAAAGAGTAATTTAGTATTGATCATTTCGATCCGATATCATGAAAAGGCATCCGCATAAGCGGATGCCTTTTTTTGTTTTAATGAATGATACGAACTTCGCTGTTTCGCCTTCTTGTGAATGAAAAATACCGCAAAAACGATTTGCGGTATTTTTTCTTTTTGGTGCATACAAATGCGGACAAGAACATATATATGAAGCAAAAAGAAAGAGGTGAAAAAGCTTGGATGAACAGCTCATGAAGATCTTAAAATATATGCCACGCAAGGTGAGCAATGCTATTCAAAATTTTGCGCAACTTATCGCAGGACAAACTTGCTATATCAGTGAAATTCGTTTACGTGCCGATGCGCCGATGTCCGTTACCTTCGAAGAAAGAAACGTGATGCGGTTTTCCGGAGAGTTTATCATATGCAATGAGGATGAGATCGCACAAACGCTTCAAAGGCTTTGTGAGGATTCCGTGCATACATATAGCGAGAGCTTGAAGGATGGATATGTGATTCTTGAGAATGGATATCGGATCGGTGTTTGCGGAAGGGTGGGACTTGAGGGCGAAAGCATCAAAAGTGTATACGGCATGACGTCGCTATCCATCCGAATTCCGCATCCTGTCAGTGGGATCTCCTGCGATTTGATGCCGTATCTTTATCATAAAAGCGGCAAAATTGAAAGTACATTGATCTATTCAATTCCGAATGTTGGAAAAACGACTTTGATTCGTGATATTGCGGCGCGGATTTCCTCGGGGGCGCGAGCAAGGCGAACGGCTTTGATCGATACACGCGGTGAAATATATATGAAAAGTATGTTTTTGGAAAGCATCGTCGATGTGCTTCACGGGTATCCGCGTGCAAAGGGGATCGAGATTGCGACGCGAACGCTTTCGCCCGAGGTGATTTTTTGCGACGAGATCGGCTCCGCGGAGGAGGCGCGTGCGATTCTCTCTGCGGAAAATAGTGGCGTTCCTTTGATCGCTACGGCGCACGCGGATACGCTTGAGAATCTTTTGAAACGCCCGAATATCAGAATACTATATGAAGCGGAAATTTTTCGGTATTATGTCGGACTTTCCAGAAAGGATGGATCGAAGCAATTTTCTTACGATATCTATGATACGAAAAAAAGCGAGGTGTCGGTATGAAATGGATCGGTGCGGCACTTTGCTTTGCAGTATCGGTCGCTTTGGGCATGACTGCAGGTAAAAAGGAGCGTGCTCGAACAGAGGAATGCTTTGCTTTTTTGACGCTTTTTACGTATATTCAAAATCAGATCGGTTATTTTTTTGCACCGACGAAGATGATCTATCGAAATATCCAAAATGAAGTTTTGGAAGGTGTTGGCTTTTTGCGCGCGCTTGCAGAGCATGAAGATGATGAGGTATATTATAACGTTTGGCAAGAGGCGCTTGCTTCCTGCCGTGAACGACTGCATTTGACGAAGACGCAATTTGAGATCGTGGAATCCTTCGGGTCTTGCATCGGAAAAAGCAACGAGGATCTGCAGCTGAAAAGTTTGGCATATTACAAAGAAGCGCTGGCTTCGGAAGCGGAAAGACAGAAAACGGAAATGAAGAAAAATATCAAAATCTATCGCACGCTTGGCTTTGCAGTCGGTACGGCGGCGATGATTCTTGTTTTGTGAGGTGAAATGAATGAATACGGAGCTGCTGTTGAAGGTTGCTGGGGTAGGTATCCTTGTTACCGTTGCGCATCAGATACTCAGTAAATCGGGTCGAGATGAGCAGGCGCTGATGGTTACACTATCCGGCATCATCATTGTGCTGATGATGCTCGTGCAGGAGCTGGGAGGGCTTTTCGATACCGTGAAAAGCATATTTGACCTGTGAGTATACTTGGAATTTGCGGTATTGCTTTGCTTGGGCTTGTGATCACCGTCGTTTTGCGCAGTTGTCGTCCGGATTTTGCGGTGTTTACAGGCATCATAACGGCGTTGATTCTATTAGGTGCTTCGGTGTCCTCGATCGCATCGGTCATTCGCTCGCTTGGAGAACTTTCAGAAGAGACAGGCTTCTCGGTATATACAACGATGATCCTGAAAACGCTTGGAATCGGTTTTCTTTCACAAATGACAGCGGATGTATGCCGCGAATGCGGTGCCGCATCCATCGCCGCCAAGGTTGAGTTTTCGGCAAAGATATTGATTTTGGCGCTTTGTATTCCTGTTTTGAAGACACTTCTTGGTTATATAGAGGGGTTTTTGGGATGAAGAAAAGATGGTGTGTGCTTATATGCGTGATCTGTGTGCTTGTCGTTGCCTCTTCGAGTGTCTTGGCGACCAATGCGGATTTGTCGGAAACGCCGAAAATCGACGTGGAAACGCCGAATGAACTATCGAAGTATCTTCCGTTTGATTTTGATGAAATGGATGCCGTAGAGATTCAAAATGCGTTTGATTTTCGCTTTTTTTCGGAAATCGGTGTTCGAATATTGGTGGAAGCTGTTCCGGAAGCGGCAAGAAGCTTTGCGCTTTTGCTCGGGCTTTTCCTCGTATCCTCGTTATTACACGCAGTGAAAGGGACGTTGGCTGTGCCGACATTACAAACAGCGATGGATCTTGTCGGAATGCTTTGCATGGCGGCTGCGATTTTTGAGGTAACGGAGACGGCTTTTGGTTTTGCGGAATCCTATATTCGCACAGTATCCGATTTTTTGAAAGGCGTTACGCCGACGATGGCTGCGTTTATGGCAGCAAGCGGAAAATTTTCAACAGCGTCCGTTATTTCGGGCGTCATCATGCTTGCGGTCTCACTTTTGGAGAACGTAGCGTCCGGCGTGCTGTTTCCCTTGATACGCCTTTCGCTTTGCCTTTCTGTGGTGTCTGCGATTTTTGGAATAACGGGGGTCGGCGGAATTTCTCCTTATATCCGAAAGATCATTTCTTATATTTTCGGATTTGTTACGCTCTGCCTTTCTGCGGTCTTGATGTTTCAGAATATGATTGCCAAAAGCACGGATTCTATGGCGATGAGGGGGATCAAATTTGCGGTGGGCAATTTTATTCCTTTCGTCGGAGGTGCAGTCAACGAGGCGCTTTCAACGGTGATTGGCGGTCTGGGTACGATCAAAGCGGCGACAGGCGTCGTTGGTGCGGTCATCGTCGCTCTCCTTGCGGCGGTGCCCGTCATTCGTATTTTGCTTTATAAAATGTTTTTGGAGCTTTTGTCGTTTATGGCGGGGCTTTTGGGGCTTGGAAATGAGACACGCCTTATGGCGGAGATATCCTCGTTTCTCGGCTATACTGCCGCTATTATGGCGATCTCCGCTGTGTTTTTTGTTCTTGCGCTTTCTATGATGGCAAGCGCATAGCGGAGGGAATATGAAGGATTTTATCGCATTTTTCGGAGAATTTATCGTTGTGATCGCAGTTGCAGGGATGCTTCTTGCTATGGCTCCGGATGGTTCTCAGAAAAAATATATTCATTTTGCAATTTCGCTGTCTGTTCTTTCGGCTTTGATCGGGCCGATGCTTTCCGTGGTCTCTGAACTGCCGGAAATATTGGAAAACGCAGAATTTTCTGTTGAGGTCGAGCAAACCGATCTGGAAGGGAATCTTGAGGATGCCGTGATCGCGGCAAGCAAGAGAAACATGGAGACCTCTATTGCTTCTATGTTATCACAAAAATTTGAGATACCCGAAGAAAAGCTTCACGTTTCCGTTGTTTTGAATACAGACGATACGGCGAATATTGAAATCATATCGGTGAACGTAAGCGCACAAGATACAATGTACATCGAAAGAGAGGAGATGCGGAAGTATTTGACGGAGATTTTGATGGATCATTGCAAGGTCGATATTTCCGATGGAGAGAGATGAGTTTTTGGGAAGGACTTTCGGGGAAGAAAAAAAGCTTTTTTCTTGTGGTCTTGGGCATCATCGGTGTTGCGCTGATGGTTTTTGGATCCATGCAGGAAAAGGATGACAAAAAAATAGCGGAAAATTTGGAAAAAAGTGATGCGACGCTGGAATATATCACGCTTATCGAGAATAAAATCGGTAACATAGCAGAGCAGATCACAGGTTCGAGCCATGTTCGTGTCATTGTGAGCGTCGCAACGGGGAGTGAATTTCAATACATCTCCAATGAAGAGATCAAGGAGAATTTCACCTCTAAGGAATACATAACAGTGCGCACGGAGGACGGTGCGGATACGCCGATTCTGTTCAAGGAAATCTATCCCGAAATCGTTGGTGTTTCGGTCGCCTGCAAGGGAGGAGATTCTCCCGAGATACAAGCAAAGCTGATCAGCGTGATCTCAACCACGTACGGGCTTTCCAGCCATCGCATTTGTATCGTTGGTATTCCGTAAACAGATAAGATCGAGATAGAAATAACATTTATTATTAAAGGAGAATTTTAAGATGAGAAACGAAGAAAGAGCAGCCAAGAGAGCCAATACGGTGGAAGAGGAAACGAATATTTTGGAGCTTCCCGAAACGGAAGAAAAGAACTTCAAATTCAAAAGCTTTTTTGCAGGCGGAGAAAAGGTTTGGAAAAAATTTGGTGTACGTAATCTCGTGATCGTACTTTCCGTGCTTTTGATCGGTGTTGCGGTATACGTAAACTGGACATTGTTTGGCGGAGCGGACAATGTGGATGATCCGAAAGACGATCTTACAGGTGCGCAAACCAATGCTGATGGTGAAAATGGTTCTTCCACACCTGCGGATGGCGACCAAAATGACAACACCAGCTTTTTTGCAGCCTCCCAAATCGAACGTCAACGCGCTCGTGATGAAGCCATTGAGGTGCTTCAAAGCGTTGTTGATGATGCGAGTGCTCTTGATGTTGCAAAAGAGCAGGCACTTGCCGATATTGCTGCCATTGCCGCGACCATCGAAAGAGAAGCGAATATCGAATCTCTCATCAAAGCCAAGGGATTTGAAGAGTGTGTTGCCGTAATCAACGGCGATAAAGCCAATATCATCGTCAAAAGCGAAGGACTCAAGCCCAATGAGCTTTCTCAGATTCTTGAGATCGTTTACCTGCAAGCCGATATTCTTCCTGCGAACGTAACCATCTCCGAGAAGTAACTTTTTCTTTTGGAACAAAGAAAAAGTTACCAAAAAGAAAGCATAGGCACTTTTTTGCCGCCAAAAAAGTGCCAAAAAACCGCGAGCTGAGCCAGCTCGACCGCAATCTGTAAAATATGGCAAATGGTTTTCGAAAAAGAATAAAATTTTGATATTTCTAATGAGAAAATCCTCCTGAATCTTCGACTAAGAAATGAAATCGAAAATTTAGGAGGATTTTTCTATGAAAAAGTTTATGCTTGTGCTGTTGGCGCTTACCATGCTTGTTTCCATGACCGCTTGCAATCCGCCGTGGGAGCCGATTGCGGCAGAAAAACCGGTTATCTATCTCTACCCAGAGGAAGAGATGGACGTGAAAGTGTCGCTTTCGTATGACGGAAACATCATTTGCACATATCCTGAATACGGCGATGGCTGGTCTGTCGTCGCATCTCCCGACGGAATGCTTCACGATAAAAAGACGGGCAAGGAATATTCTTATCTTTTTTGGGAGGGCGTTTCCGATGTTGCGTGGAATATGACTCGCGGTTACGTCGTAAAGGGAAGTGAAACAGCGATATTTTTGGAAGAAACGCTCACAAAAATGGGACTTTCTTCCCGTGAACGCAACGATTTTATTACGTATTGGCTTCCGAGAATGGTAAATAACCCCTATAACCTCATCACGTTCCAAAACGAGCTTTATACCGAAAACGCGATCTTGAGCATTACCCCAACACCCGATAGCCTTCTCCGCGTATTTATGGTCTATCAGCCTCTTGAAAAGCCCATCGAGATCGAAGCACCCGAGATCAAGTCCTTTGAACGCGAAGGATTCACCGTCGTCGAATGGGGCGGTGCGGAACTCCAATAAATATCAAAAAAGCTCCGAACATTCGGAGCTTTTCTCTATATGGCTACACACCGCAAAACGGGTCAAGGGACGAGTCCCTTGCAACTCTTTTGCTTCTTTTCTCTTTGGAGAGAAAAGAAGTGTATGCTTTCTTTTTGCGATGCTTTTTCTTTGTTTCAAAAGAAAAAGCAGTCAATCGCGGGAGAGGACGAAATCGATAACGATGAGGATGGCGAGCAGCATTTCTTCATCTTCACCGTTGAAATTGTTGATCATGTAGCTATCGCCCCAGGTGAACCACTCTTTTGAGATCGAGGCAACGGGAGCACCATCGCGCAGAATGGTGTAATCGTGTGAAAAAACGTCGCCTTCGACGGAGAAGGGTGAGCCGTCAATGCGGTATCTCGGATGGAAAAAAGAAAATTCCTTGACGATCTCTGCCGCGACCTCGCCGTTTCGGAAGATTTGATACGTGGGCAAGAACGAAAAGAATTTGGATTCCAAAGATAAAACTTCTTGGTTTTGTGCGTTATAGATGCGGAATGTTTTCGGAATGGAGAGCCATTCGCCCTCGACAAAGTAGCGATCATTGCCGAATTCATCCTTGACAGAGAAACGCTCGCCGAGAGAGAATATCTTTTGCTTGATGTAAAGACGCATAGTGTAAAACCTCCTTGACATAGATGGGGGTTAAAAACGCCCGCGTTTGCGGGCGTTTTATTGTAAAGATTAGTGGCAGATGCACTTTTCGGTGTCTTTGTCGAAAATGTGAACTCTGGAAGTGTCGATCGCAACCTTGATGGTGTCGCCGCCCTTAGCAGTGGATCTGGGAGATACACGAGCAGTGAGCTTAACTTCACCGGATTTGTCGATAACAACGTTCTTCTTAGCCATGAGAGCTTCGTCTACAACGACGCGGTTAGCAATGAGGTAGAGGAAGATTTCAGAACCCATAAGTTCGGTAACGTCAACGTAAGCTTCGAAGGAAGCCTTTTCCATAACAGCGATCTGTGCGGGGGTGTCAACGATACATTCGGGACGAACACCTGCGATAACGTCTTTGCCGATGTAGGGCTGAAGCTCAGGAAGATTGCCTTTTTCTTCGGGAAGCTTGATCTTGATTTCGCCGAACTGGAGGTATACGCCATCGTTTTCTTTTACGAGTGTGCAGTTGATGAAGTTCATCTGAGGTGTACCCATGAAGCCTGCAACGAAGGTGTTAACAGGGTAGTCATAGAGGTTCTGAGGAGTATCAACCTGCTGAATGATACCGTCTTTCATAACAACGATACGAGTAGCCATGGTCATAGCTTCTACCTGGTCGTGTGTTACGTAGATAAATGTGGTACCGAGCTTGTTGTGGAGCTTGGTGATTTCGGTTCTCATGGATGCACGAAGCTTAGCGTCCAAGTTGGAGAGCGGTTCGTCAAGAAGGAATACCTTCGGATCACGTACGATTGCACGGCCGAGAGCAACACGCTGCTTCTGACCACCGGAGAGAGCCTTCGGATAACGGTCGAGAAGGTGGGTGATTTCGAGGATACGAGCAGCTTCTTCAACTTTGCGCTTGATGGTTTCTTTAGGCATCTTGCGGAGCTTAAGACCGAATGCCATGTTATCGAAAATAGTCATGTGAGGATACAGAGCGTAGTTCTGGAATACCATCGCGATATCTCTGTCCTTGGGGGCAACGTCATTGACGAGTCTGTCGCCGATGAAAAGTTCGCCCTCGGAAATTTCTTCAAGTCCGGCAATCATACGAAGAGTAGTGGATTTACCGCAACCGGAAGGACCTACGAAGATGATAAACTCGGTATCTTTGATTTCAAGGCAGAAGTCAGAAACCGCAGTTACACCGCCGGGGTACTTTTTGTAGATGTGTCTCAAGGAAAGGCTTGCCATAATTTTGACTCCGTTCTCGGCGACAAAAGCATTTTTGTGATTCCATCACTCAGCCGCCGATGAGCGATGTCAGACAAACAGGAATCGGAAAAAACACCATATTTGTCAAAATACAACTAAAAAATAACTACATTTAGTAACAATAATATTATAGCAGAGATTTATCAATTTTGGAAGATGGCAAATCTCCGAATTTTAAGAAATATATTTGTTATGTTTGCACAAAAGCGGACGGGGGATGATTATGAAAGGGGAATCTGTTGTGGTTTTACTAATTTATTAGACGTCCTTCATGGTAAGTCCGATGCGCTTTTTGGCGATATCGAGCGATTTGATCTTGACCTTGACTTGATCGCCGACGGAAAGCATCTCGCTTGGGTGCTTGATGAACTTTTTGCAAATTTCAGAAACATGAACGAGTCCGTCTTGATGCACGCCGATGTCAACAAAGGCACCAAAGTCGATAACGTTGCGAACAACGCCGGAGAGGACCATGCCGACGGAAAGGTCGGAAATATCGAGAATATCGGAATGAAGCTCGGGCATGGGCAGATCATCGCGGATATCACGACCGGGTTTTTCCAGCTCATTCAGAATATCGATGACGGTCGGCTCACCGATGGCAAGCTCTGTGCAGAGCTTATCCATGCCGTAAAGATCAGCCGCCTTGCGAAGCCCCTTGAGCCCTTGAATGGTGATGTCCTTTTTGGTGTAGCCGAATTTTCCGAGAAGAAGCGTTGCTTTCTCATAGGATTCGGGATGAATACCCGTATTATCGAAGATTTCGTCCGAACCCGAAACGCGGAGGAAGCCCGCGCACTGCTCAAACGCTTTTGCACCGATGCGGGGAACCTTCTTGATTTCGGAACGTTTTTTGAATTCACCGTTTTCTTCGCGGTATTTGACGATGTTCTTGGCGGAGGTCGCATTGATGCCCGCGATGTGCTCAAGCAGGGAATACGAAGCGGTATTCACGTCGACGCCGACCGCGTTTACACATTCTTCAACGACACCCGAAAGTGCTTCGTCGAGACGCGCTTCCTTCATGTCATGCTGATACTGTCCGACACCGATGGATTTCGGGTCGATCTTGACAAGCTCAGCCAAGGGGTCTTGGATTCGGCGTGCGATGGAAACGGCACTGCGCTGTGTTACGTCAAAATCGGGGAATTCTTCTGCGCCGAGCTTGGAGGCGGAATAAACGGATGCGCCTGCTTCGCTGGTTACGATGTACTTGGTGCCGATACCGATCTCCTTGAGCGTTTCGGCAACGAAGATCTCGCTTTCCTTGGATGCCGTACCGTTGCCGATGGAAACGATATCGACGTTATATTTTGTTACGAGATTTTTGACGATCTTCTTTGCCTGCTCAGTCTTTTCGTGGGGCTTTGTCGGATAGATGACGGCGGTATCGAGAACCTTGCCTGTTTTGTCAACGACGGCAAGCTTACAGCCCGTTCTGTAGCCGGGGTCAAGTCCGAGGACGGTCTTGCCTTTGATGGGGGCTTGCATCAGAAGATTTTTAAGGTTTTGAGAGAAAAGCTTGATCGCGCCTTCGCTTGCGATATCAAAAAGATCGGAGCGGATCTCACGTTCGATAGAGGGTGCAATGAGACGGTCATAGCTGTCTACCATCGCGGAAACGACGTAGGGAAAAGCAGGGCTTTTCGGTGCTTTGATGACCTTGGAAAGCAAATAATTGAGCGGAATATCCTTGGAGATGTCCACGGAGACCTTCAAAAATTCTTCCTTTTCGCCTCTGTTGATAGCCAATACACGATGGGAGGGAACGACCTTGATCTTTTCGTTATAATCATAATACATGGCGTAAACGGAATCCTCGTCCTTTGCCTGCTTTGCGGAAAGGAATGCGTGTTCATAGGTCAGCGCGCGGATATCGCGGCGATAATCGGCGTCGTCGGAAATATCCTCCGCGATGATGTCCATCGCGCCTGCAAGAGCGGCTTTCGCGGTTTCCACGCCCTTTTCTTCGTTGATGTAATCCTCTGCGAGAACGGCAATGTCTGCATCATACTTGTCCGCCTGCTCCATGAGCAGGTCTGCCAAGGGCGTGAGTCCGCGTTCACGGGCAACGGATGCGCGCGTTTTCTTTTTCTGCTTATACGGACGGTAGATATCTTCCACTTCCGCGAGGATCTTTGCTTCTTTCAGCGCTTCTTCGATCTCGGGGGTCATCTTGCCTTGTTCAAAGATGGCGTTGTAGACCTCTTCTTTGCGTTTTTCAAGACCGCGGAGATAATTCAAACGGTCGGAAAGTGCGCGGAGCTGTTCGTCGTCGAGCGAGCCTGTAACCTCCTTGCGGTAACGCGCGATAAACGGAATGGTATTGCCCTCGTCGAGAAGGGCAACAGCGGCTTCGATTTGCGAAAGCTTGATACCAAGCTCTTCGCTGAGTCTTTCAAGAATTTCCATGTTTTTGGAACCTCCAATAGGGTGTTTTACTGTTATGGATTTGCCAAGTCGGCAATGATTTTCAAAATATAGAGCTCGCCGTTTGATTCATCGTAATAAATGGTAACGGCGGTTTGTTTTTTTCAGTGTGTCGAGCATTTCCTTTGAAAAGGTATTTTCGGGTGAAATTTCGGTTCCGTCCACCTTGATGCGCAGCGTATAGCCTTGGAAGTCATCACGATACCAATGTTCCGTTTCTTCAAGGATTTCGAGTGAGCCGGAAAGCGAATCGGAAGAGTCCTGCTTCGACAGAGCGTGTAATCGAAGCATTTTGAAGCACAGCGAAAACATGCAGATAGCCATAATGAGGATCGAACAAAGCGGAATGATAAAAGCAAATCTTCCGATGGCGATGTTTTTCTTTTTTCCGTTCGTAATGATAAAATGGAGGAATACACCGATCAGCAGAAGGGGCACGATGACAAAAACGGTAGAAAGCATCAAGCTTTCCGTATCGGGATATTGATAGATCGTCATCGTTCAAGCTGCTCTCTTTCCGCATCCGTCAGCTCACGCCACTCGCCTCTTGCAAGCGTCGTATCGAGTGGGATCCCTGCGAAATTTACACGTTCGAGATAAACGATCTTATTGCAAACCGCTTGGAACATACGCTTGATCTGATGGAATTTCCCCTCAGTTACGGTAATTTCGCCCGAGCGATCCGAGAAAAGATTTAGCTTCGCAGGCTGTGTGGAGCTTTTTTCACCGATGTCCACGCCACGGCAGAGAAGATCGCAGTCTGCATCCGTGAGCGGTCTTTCACATTCAAAGCGGTACGTTTTTTCCACGTGGCATTTAGGCGAAAGCAGTTTGTGAGCAAGCGGCCCGTTGTTGGTGAGAATGAGAAGTCCGAGCGTATTTTTGTCGAGTCTGCCGCAAGGGAAGAGTCCCATCTTGCGGTATTTTTCGGGAACGAGGTCAAGAACGGTCTTGCCCTCGCCGTCCTCGGTTGCAGAAAGCACGCCGTCGGGCTTATTTAACATAAGATAGATGAATTTTTGATAAAGCACAGGTGTACCCATGTAAACGACCGTATCCTTTTCGGGGTCGATATGCTGTGAGGGGTCTTTGACCGTCATACCGTTTACAGTGATACCGCCTGCGCGTGCGGCTTTTTTGCTTTCCGTGCGGGATGCCGTTCCCGTTTCGGAAAGAAATTTATCGAGACGCATGGTTTTGCTCCTTTCTTTTTTTGGAACATTTCAATTTATAATGTTACCATAAAGCTTCCAAAAAGTCAATCCCAAACGAAAAATACACTTTTGTGCTTCTTCTCCTCTTTTTGCATTGAAAATATATACGTGCGATTTTGAACCTTACGAAAAGTTTGTTTATCCCAATGAAAATAGATGATTGACAAAAAGAAAAAACTGTGATACAATGAAAGTACCTATATTTATATGAATGAAAGGATGTTGTTTTATGAAAATGAAACAAATTTTGGCGCTTCTCTTGGCTGTTTTCATGATGTTCAGCGTTGTTGCGTGCAACAGCAACCCTGATGAAAGCACGACCGATGGCTCGGCAAATGCCACCACCACAGAGAACTCCACACCTGCAGAAACCACAACGGCACAGATCATTGAAACCATTCTTGCAACACAGAAGGTGGAAGAAGAAAAGATCGTTCTTCCTCTTGATGAGATCGTGAACGCGATCGACATTGCTGCAGAACCGGTTACCGAGACCAAGGAAATTCCGCTTATCATCATCCTTGCGAACTTTGACGCAGATGGCGACGGCGTGGATGACTGGGATCCCAACGAGCCCGACAAGCTTTTCAAGGATGGCTCTAAGGATTATTACGGTGAACAGTGGGCAGACACCGACCTTGCTGACCATTGGGACATCTACTTTGGCGACGGTTATTCTCTCTCCAACTATTATGAAGAATTGACCATGGGCGCTTTCCGTTTTGTTCCGATCGAATTTGACGTAGTTCCCGAGGGTTCTCCCTTCACCAAGGGCGTTATTGAGGTTACCGTTCCGATTCCTCACCCCTCTGCTTCCGGTAACGCACAGGGCACGATCACCAATGTTTTTGAAGCAACAGACCCTTATGTAGACTACTCCAAGTATGATATCAACGATAACGGTAAGATCGACGCGACCGAGCTTGGCGTTGTTATCTTGAATCCCGGTCAGGACGCGTCCAACGGTACGACCGATATGGGCGGCAAGCAGAAGTTCCAGGTTCACGGTACTTCCCAGTCCCTCAACGCTTGGTGCGACGATATGACCTTCTCCAAGGTTTCCAACTTCGGTGAATTTGGTAAGGGCGGCGGCGTTATGCAGTGCGGTACTCCTGCGCACGAGCTTGCTCATAACCTTGGTGCAGAGGACCTTTACGATACCAACCGTAACGGTCATGGCGGCGGTACTGTCAGCGGCTGGCCGCGCGCTTATAACTTCTCCCTCGAATGCAACGGTAACCACTTGCAGAGTGGCACCCGTCCTGCTTATCTCGACCCCTACCACAGAATCTATCTCGGTTGGGCAGAATATGAAGTTGTGGAAGACGGCGTTTATACGATCCACTCCACTTTGACCGACCAGTATAAGATCCTCCGTGTCAATACCCCTGACCCCGGTGAATATTATCTCATCGAGATCCGTTTGAAGGAAGGATTCGAATCTGCACTTACAGGCGGCGCTTCTAAGGGCGGTATCATGGTATGGCATATCGACCAGGATCTTTGCGACAGATTCTTTGTAGAAGGCAGTGCTTCCACCTCTACCGCACTCAACGGCGTTCGTCATGACCCTGCGATCGTTCCGCTCTTCAGCGAAGGCTACGATGCAGAAGGTCGTTACATGGGTGATACCTCGCCTTACGATCCTTTCTATTACTACGATCCCGAAAATCTTGAAAAAGCTGTATTTGATTCCGGTAACTTCCGTTCCGTAACCAACGGCACACAGTCTCTCAACTCCTATCCTGCAGATTGGGAAGGCCCCGAAAACTACAATCTCCATATTGAAGTTCTCAGCGCGCCCGGTCAGGAAATGACCATCAAGATCACAAGCGGCACAAAGGATTTTGCTCCCAAGCTCAGCACTACATACAGCGAAAAATCCCATAACAGCTTGACACTTCAGGGTCAGATTTCTGCTATCAACGGTGCGAACATTACAGCTTGCGCGATCGCTATCTCTACAAGTGCAGATTTCTCTACCGATTATATGGCTGCGAACGCAACATTGGCAGAAGACGGAAAAACCTTCACTTATAAATTTGAAGGCTTGACTCCCGAAACAAAATACTATTACAAGGCTTATCTCACCTCCGACCGCGGTTACGTGGAAGCAACAGGTGATACCACAACCTCTGCCGCTCCCAAGGAAAAGACGAACTGCAACGTTGCTCTTTACAGCGATGCCGATGCAAAGGCATATACCGTAAAAGCAAATTACGGCAAGGCGCTCGAAATTCCTTCCGGTTGGATCAAGAGCATTTCGAATAAGAAGAAAGGCATGAAGCTTGAAGGCTGGTACTATGATGCCGAATTCACAAAACCCTATGACATGACAAAGATCGTTGAAAAGGGTACTGAAGACTTCGAGCTCTACGCTAAGTGGGTTCCCGAATCTTAATGATACAAAAACAGTGCATCCTCGGATGCACTGTTTTTTGCCATTGTATTTTGCTTTCTCCTGACAAGGAGAAAGTGAGCGGAAATGTCGCTATGGGGTCAAAGGTCCTTGCGTATGCGCTCGAGCGCGCTTTTTTCGATGCGAGAGACCTGCGCTTGCGAAATACCGATCTCATCTGCGATCTCCATTTGTGTCTTCCCGCGATAAAAACGCATCGTGATGATGGAGCGTTCGCGGTCAGAAAGCTTTTTCATGGCTTCGGTGATGGCGATGTTTTCAAGCCAGGAATCGACGCTTTCATCTTCATCGCAGATCTGATCCATAACGTAAATGGAATCTCCGTTTTCTCCATAAACGGGATCATAAAGCGAAACGGGTGCCATGATGGCTTCAAGTGCTTCCGAAACCGCGCGGATCGGTTCTCCCAGCGCCGTTGCAATGTCCTCTACGGTGGGCTCGCGGTCCATCGTTTTGGAAAGATGCTCGCGTTCGCTGAGCGCTCGATAGGCAAGATCACGCATACCGCGGCTGACGCGAAGCATATTATTGTCTCTTAGATATCGACGTATTTCACCGATGATCATCGGCACGGCATACGTGCTGAATTTGACACCGATCTCCACGTCAAAATGATCGATCGCCTTGATCAGTCCGATGCATCCGACTTGAAAAAGATCGTCTGCATCGTCGACCTTGCCGCCAAAGCGTTGAATGATGCTGAGCACCAAGCGAAGATTGCCTGCAATAAGCCGTTCTCTTGCTTTTTTGTCGCCATTTTTCGTGCGGCGAAGAAGCTCATTTTTTTCATCGTTCGACAATGTTTCGAGTTTTGACGTATTGACTCCGCATAAATCGACTTTATTATAATACATAAAAATAACCTCTCGGGCAAAATTTGACTGTGAGAACAGTATTGCCGAAAGCCGTCGTTTTTTATGCAAAAGCGTACTCTTCCACTTTCTTCCTGTCTTTTTCTGAAATCAAAAAAATAGAGAAGAATATGAAAAAAGAGATATTTCATATTGAAAAATCAGATTCTTTTTGATATAATATAAGTTAGATTATTTCAAACAAAAGGAGATGAATTCCCGATGAAAGGACTCAAACGCCTTTTGAGTTATACCAGACGTGCGTGCGAAGATTACGGGATGATCGAGCCCGGCGATAAGATCGCGGTCGGCGTTTCCGCAGGGAAGGATTCTCTTTCTCTTCTGTATGCGCTTGCGGAGCTTCGCCGTTTCTATCCCGTTCCGTTCGAGCTCGTTGCCATCACGGTGGATATGCGATTTGGCGATCTTGAAAACGGCGGCGTACCGACGGATTTCACACCCATTCGTGAGCTTTGCGAAAAGCTCGGCGTACCGTATCACGTTGAGCCATCCAATATCGCAAAGATCATTTTCGATGTCCGTAAGGAATCGAATCCTTGCTCGCTTTGTGCCAAGCTCAGACGCGGCATGGTCAACGACACCGCCAAAAAGCTCGGATGCAATAAGGTCGCGCTCGGTCATCATTTTGATGATATCGTCGAGACCTTTATGCTCAATCTTTTTTTCGAGGGCAGACTCGGTTGCTTTGCACCCATTACCTATCTTGACCGCACGGATATCACCGTCATCCGTCCGCTCATGTATGCGCCCGAAAAGGATATTCGTTATTTTGCGGCGAACGCAGAGCTTCCCGTTGTGAAAAGCGCTTGTCCCGCAGACGGTAAGACGGAGCGCGAATCGATGAAGCAGTTCCTTGCCGATCTTGAATTCAAGCATAAGGGACTTCGACATCGGATCTTCGGCGCGATGCAAAAGGCAGGCATCGACGGCTATAAGGAAGCGAAGGTCAAGATCTATTCCGACCCAAAACGGGATGAATAAAGAATTTTTCGGGTGAGATACTAAGAAAAAATCCAAAAGGAGAAATTTCTGATGTATGATTCCCGAAAAACAAGGGATTTTTCTATGCGGTATTGTCCAAATCTGCGCGACGGCGTCGTGGTGATGACGGAGAACAGCATCGGAAAGCCCGAAAATAAAATATGTCTTTCTTCGCATCTTTGTCATGCGGATATGCGCGCTCGATGCGATCATACGAGTGCGGTCTCCGTCAAAAGCGATGCAGACATTTTGAAATCGTAATTTTATAATGTGAGGTATATAAAAATGGCATTTGTATTTTCTGACAAGTATGTAAAAAGCTTCGTTACCGAAGCGGATCTTTCCGCGATCAACGGCGAGGTTTTGAACGCGCACAAGGCGCTTTGCGAAAAAACAGGCGCAGGCAACGATTTTCTCGGTTGGGTAGAGCTTCCCAAGAATTATGACCGCGCAGAGGTTGCACAGATCAAAAAGGCAGCGGCAAAGATTTGCGATCTTTGCGATGTTCTTATCGTCATCGGTATCGGCGGTTCTTATCTCGGTGCTCGTGCGGCAATCGAATTTATTCACGGTAACTATTACAACAACAAAAAGAAAAATACACCTGATATCTATTTCGTAGGTAAGGATATCAGCTCTGCACATCTTCAGGATATCCTCGATATCTGCAAGGATCGCGATATTTGCGTAAACGTCATTTCCAAATCCGGTACGACCACCGAACCCGCGATCGCTTTCCGTGTATTCCGTGATCTTCTTATCGAAAAATACGGTAAAGAAGGCGCGGCAGAACGTATCTTTGCAACTACCGATAAGGCACGCGGCGCACTCCGCAAGCAGGCGGATACATACGGCTATGAAAGCTTCGTCATTGCAGACGATGTCGGCGGCAGATTCTCTGTTCTTTCTCCCGTAGGTCTTCTTCCCATCGCAGTTTCCGGCGTAGACGTAGAAGAAATGCTCGCAGGCGCGGCAAAGGCATATGATGATTTCGCTGAGGGCGACGTTTTCACAAACGGCTGTCTCAAATATGCGGCAATCCGTAACATCCTTCACAGACGCGGCAAGAGCATCGAAATCCTTACCGTAAACGATCCCGCTCTCACCTTGACCTGCGAATGGTGGAAACAGCTCTTCGGTGAATCCGAAGGCAAGGACGGCAAGGGTTTGTATCCCTCCAGCACCGTGTATTCCACAGACCTCCACTCTCTCGGTCAGTTCATTCAGGAAGGCTCTCGTTTGATGTTTGAAACCGTTATCAACGTCAACATCGAAGAAGGCATCAAGATCCCCACCGACGCAGAAGACGGCGACGGTCTGAACTTCCTTGCAGGCAAGAGCCTCAATTTCGTAAACCAGAAGGCACATGACGGTACCATCCTTGCGCATACAGACGGCGATGTTCCGAACCTTTCCATCGCGCTCACCTCTCGCAGTGCGTTTGATTTCGGTTATCTCGTATACTTCTTTGAAAAGGCTTGCGCGGTTTCCGGTTATGTTCTCGGTGTCAATCCCTTTGACCAGCCCGGCGTGGAAGCATACAAGAAGAATATGTTTGCGCTTCTCGGTAAGCCCGGCTATGACGAGCTCCGCGAAAAGCTCGAAGATCGTCTTTCCACCTTGGAATAATTTAGATCAGATAGAGAAAAGCCCGCGAAAGCGGGCTTTTCATATAAGGAAATCATATGTTCAAAGGAAAATATCTTGCAGGGATGCTGGCGGCGTATGTCATCGTCTTTGCGCTTGGCTTTTATTTGCCGATATCACCCATGCTTCATCTTGGCGTGATGGCAGTGCTTTTGACTCTTTTCGGTATATGGATCCTTGTAAAAAATCGAAGGCTCACACATGAAAAAAGAAGGATCCATATCTTTTTGCTTGCCGCCTTTTTGCTCGTTTCGGCATTTGGATACAGCGAATGGTTTACGGGGACAAGACTAAGCCCGATATCGGCATATACCGACGGTGAAGTCCATATAATGACCGCCGAGGTTGAGGATATTCGCTATGAAAAAGCGTATGGCTCTGCATACGTTTTGCGTGTAAGCGCAATTGATGGGGAAGCTTTTTCCGTTGGTGCACTTTTAGACGTTCCGTTTGCAGGAGGTCTTGCGATTGGCGATGAGATCGAGTTTTCAGGACTTCTTGAGGAAATTACCGATGAATATCAATATTATCATAAGTCTAAGGGCGTTCTCGTCATATGCAGTGCAGAGGATTTTACGCAGACGGGCGGAAAAACGGCTGAACCGTCTGTTTTTGCTCGTATTCGAGAAAAGATCGCAGAGAATTTCAAAACGTATATCGGAGAAGGCGCGGGTTATGCCATTGCGCTTCTTACGGGGGATAAAGACGGGCTTGACGGACAGACGAAGCTTGCGTATCAAAGACTCGGGATCTCTCATGTGCTGGCCGTTTCGGGAATGCACTTTTCTGTTATCGTCGGCGGTCTTGATTTTTTGCTTCGTGCTTTGACGATGCCCAGAAAAAAGAAAAACATCGTTTTGATCTGCTTTTCTTTTGTTTTTGCTGGAATATGCGGATTTTCTGCATCCATCGTGCGTGCGCTGATCATGTTTTGCATTTATTATATCGCGGATACGCTTGGCGAAAAGAGTGATTCGCTGACTTCGCTTTTCTTTGCGGCGGCTTGCATCATAACGGGAAATCCGTGGGCAGTCTATGATGCAGGATTTTGGCTTTCTGTTTTTTCGACGCTTGGGATCGTTCTCGTGATGCCCTCGATGAATCGGATCCTCATGGGCAAAAAAGAAGAAAAGCGTATTCTTCGTTTGGGCAAGAAATTGGTTCGTGCCGTTCTTTGCATGGCGGTGATGAATCTTACCGCGCTCTTTTTTACGATGCCCGTAACGTATTTCCTGTACGGCGGTGTTTCCTTGATCTCACCGCTTGCCAATTTGATCTTCATTCCCTTGACGGAGCTGATTCTGTATCTCTTGATATTGCTTGCGCTTTTGGGATTTGTGCCGATCGTTGGGTCTTTGCTTGGTGCAGTTTGTGCGTTTCTCATTGAGATTGCCGACGAGATGGCGGTTACTCTTTCGGATCTTCGAGGGATCTATCTTTCGATTCGCTATCCGTTTGTCGGGGTGATCTTGATTTTGATGATCCTCGGTATATGTATGGTCCTTTTTGCAAAGGAGTTTCGTCTGCGTCGTATGTTTGCCGTCTTCTTCTGTGTGGTCATCACGTTTGGTATTTGCTTTGGGGTCTATACCTATGCGGGCAAGGATTCTACATATCTGTATCTTCGTACCGACGGCAAAAATGACGTACTTTCTCTCGTGGACGATGGGGAAGTGATGCTCATCGATGCCGCAAACGGCGGAAAGCGCGTACCGCGAATGGCGGTGGAAACGCTTTCGGCGTATTATCGCTGTGAGATCGATACCTATGTGCTGACACATCTGCATTCCTATCACGCAGGTACGCTGAAAACGCTTGCGGATGATATCAAAATTCACCGTGTTTTGCTTCCCGAGGCAGAAACGGAAAAGGATTTTGAATATATTCGTTCCATTACGGAAGCCTTGAACGGTGCTTGTGAAATTGTATATTATAAGCGGGATGGCAAACAGACCGCGACCGTTGGCGAAACGAAGATCTTTTTACCCGATTATAAAACGATATCTCGTTCCGAGCATCCCTTGCTTACGTTTTCTGCAGAAACGGACGGCGCTTGTGCGTGGATATATTGCGGTTCTTCCGTGATGGAATTTTCTGAATATTGGGAAGAAGTCAAACGGTATCGAGCTGTCGTTTTCGGTTCGCATGGTCCTGTTGTCAAGAATATTTTTGATGATCATTGCCTTGCGATGACAGAGCTTGTCTTGTTTACCTCGTATGATACGCAATTGCTTGTGGATGCTGAAAACATAAACGGCAAAACGGTGCTTGTCGATGATGAGTATCATATTCGATTTACACATTAGTGGGCAACGACCATTTGAAAATCCATAGTGAAAAACACCGCTTTTGCGGTGTTTTTTTGCATATTTCTCCTAAATTACGGCAAATACTATCTTAAAAACCGAAAAAAGGTATGGGAATGTATGATGTCAGATGAAAAAGAATATAAAACGGAAATTTTGGGAGGGCTTGATGCAATGCAGAATGAGTCCGTACGTATCCTACGGGCTTTTTCGGCACACTTGAAAAAGGATACGTCAGCGTTTGCTTTGACAAACAGAGACCGTCTTCGCCGTGCAGTGTTACAGGCAAAAAAATCATTTTATCATCATGATGCGATCCCCATATCCGCCAAAGACGGTATGCCATATCTGTTTCGTGTTTCACAGAATTTACTTTCGGCGGAAAAGGGGATATTGACCGAAAAAGCTGTGGGAGAAGCGCTTGCGCGTGAGGCGGAAAAGCATCGCTTCTATGACGAAGAGCTTTTGCTTTTGCCGTCGTTTTTGATCGTTTCCGCCGCTGAGCTTTATTCGCGCGAAGGGCAGATAAGTTTTTCCGAGGCTATCCTCAGCATATACGAAAAGAATTTCTCTGCATAAATTTTTGCCTTTTCCGAGGTTGAGCGCATCTTCTGTGAAGAAAACGCCGATGTCTATCGAAACGTCGATGCGGCAACCAAAAATTTATATCATGCTCGCTTGCGGAGGCTGACCAAAAGGGAAAAGAGCGATCCCTTTGAAGCGGCGAGGAAAATTGTAGAGAGTGCCAATCAAAAGCAAACACATATCGGAAGCATCCTCCCTCCGTATAGAGGTGCGGACACGCGCCTGTATGTATCCGCACTTTTTACACTCAGCATCGCGTTGCTTTTCCTGTTTGCGTGTTTGAACGGAGCGGGATATTGGAATTTGGTATTGCTGTTGCCGATTGCATTTCCGATCTATGCTTTTTCCAAGATCGCGTTGGAGCCTGTTTTTTCGCGTCGCGGAGAACGGACATTGCCGAGGCTGACCAAAGGCGATGTGCTTGAGCAGACGCGCGTGCTTGTCTCTGTTGCAACCTTTTTGTTTGGGGAAGAAAAGGACGGAAAAATTTTCGATAGGCTCGAGGATTTTTATCTAACCAATCGTGAGCGAGGAGAAAATACGGTATTTGCCGTGATAGGAGATCTTCCGCAAAGCAAAAAGCGTACCACGGACAAGGATGCCGCCATTCTTTCCTATGCGGAAAAACGGATCCAAGCACTCTTATCCAAATACGGTCCGCATTTTGCCTTGTTTATCAGAGGGAGACGGCGCTCGGAAAGTGAGGATGCTTATATCGGATGGGAAAGAAAACGAGGAAGCGTGCTTGAGCTTTGCCGTTTTCTGCGCGGTAAGCCAACGAGCTTTATTCTGGAGATATGTGAGAGAGACTTTCTTTCTGAGGTAAAATATCTGATCACGCTCGATGCCGATACGAATCTCTATGCAGGTGCGGTACGCGATATGCTCGGCATTATGCTGCATCCCGAAAATAGACCGCGCCTTGATCCCGAAACGAACACGGTAATATCAGGGCACGCTGTTCTTCAGCCGAGAATGACGACGACGCTTACGTCTGCGTCTTCAACGGCGTTTGCGGAAATGACGGGAGGGGCGGGCGGAATCGACGTTTATGCCGCGGCATCGTCGGATCTTTATCAAAGTCTTTTTGATGAGGGGATCTATTGCGGAAAAGGGATTATGGATGTTGACGTCTTTTTGGCGGTCTGCGACGGCTTTTTTCCCAGAGAGCGCATTTTGAGCCACGATCTTGCAGAAGGAAATTTGCTTCGTGCAGGTCTGGCGACGGATATCGTACTGACAGACGGTACGCCCAAAAATGCAATTTCGTATTATATCCGTGAGCATCGTTGGTTCAGAGGCGATCTGCAGATAGCGCCGTATCTTTTTCGCCGTATCCAAAATGAGCGCGGTGAGTATTTTCCAAACCCCATGTCTCGTCTTTCAAAATACAAAATACTGGATAATCTTTTGCGCGCGGCGACGCCGCTTATGTCCGTGCTTGCGTTGCTTACGGGATGCTTGCTTCGCGGTAGATGTGCGCTTTGGACGGCAGTAGCCGTTTTTTTACCGACGCTTTGGCAGATCGCTTGTGCGGCGTCCCGAGATGTACGACATCATGGAATGGATGCGCCGATGCGTGCGTTGTCCGTTGCATGGTTTCATGTGAGTGCACTTGCATATGAGGCGTTTTTGTTTATGGATGCCTTGGTGCGTACGCTTTATCGCTTCACGGTCAGTCATAAAAATTTTCTGGGCTGGACGACGGCATCGTCGGGAGACAGTGCTAAAAAAGGGTATTTGGACGATTATATCCTGCGCTTTTCTCCCTCTATGATGATCGGACTTGTCTTTTTTTGCGTTTCCGATGTCATAGGAAAGCTTCTTGGCGTCTTTTGGATGATGATGCCGATCGCGTTTTGGCTTCTTTCGCGCGAAAGAAGAGAATCGCAAAGGATATGTGTGCGAGATCGGGAAGCGCTCATGCGATATACGCACGATGCATGGCTATTTTTTCGTGATCATGTCAATCTCACAACCAAAGGTCTTCCTCCCGATAACATCCAGCTTTCTCCGACCTTTGCGATCGCAAGGCGCACTTCACCAACCAATATCGGACTGTATCTGCTTTCGTTGCTTTCTGCCCGTGATTTTGGTTTTATTGATAGCCATGAGCTATATGAGAGGAGCAGTCTTGCGGCAAAAACGGTGAAAACGCTTTTCAAATGGAATGGACATCTGTATAATTGGTATTCGCTTGACACATTGGAGGTGCTTGGCGATGCGTTCGTTTCCACCGTGGATAGCGGTAATTTTGTAACCTCGCTGGTTGCATTTTGTGAAGGCGCAAAGGAATACGCGGCGGAGGCGACGGGGCTTTTGGACGTGATCTCCGATTTGGAAAAGGTGATTTCGGAAACGGATTTTTCCGCCTTATACGATCGTTCTCGAGACTTATTTTATATCGGATACGATGGAAAGCAAGCTATGTTTACAAATGCCCATTACGATACGTTTATGAGTGAATCGAGACTAACGTCATATTATGCGACGGCGGTACGCGCCGTACCGAGAGAACATTATTTCAAGGGGGCGCGCCGTGTGATCGGTGGTTTTGGCGATTACGGCATTGCTTCTTGGAGCGGAACGGCATTTGAATTTTTTATGCCGTCCTTGCTCCTTCCAAAGGCAAAGGGCTCCTTGATATCCTTTTCGCTTTCCCATGCATACCGCACACAGAAACGAAAAGCAGTTTCAAGGCTTGTTCTCGGTAAAAAACACACGGTGTTCGGTGTTTCTGAAAGCGGATACTTTGCCTTTGACGGTGCGATGAATTATCAATATCACGCCTTTGGTACGGAGTCGCTTTCCTTGGACCCCGAGGTCTTTTCTGAGCCCGTGATCGCGCCGTACGCTTCTTTTTTGATGTTGGAGGAGGATCCTGAGCGTGTTGCGGAAAATCTTACGGAGCTGGAATCGCTGGGTATGTACGGAAAATACGGATTTTACGAGGCGATCGATTTCGAGCCTTCCCGTGTCGGCGGCGGTTATGCACGCATCCAAAGCTTCATGTCTCACCATTTGGGAATGAGCATCGTTGCGGTATCCAATCTTTTGCATGACGGTATTTTTCGCAGACGATTTATGAAAAATCCCTCCATGCGTGCTTCGGGAGAGCTTCTTTCGGAGCGAATGCCTCATGTTCTCATCCCATATTCCGTGAAGCACCGTATCCGAGATGTCCGCTTGCATCATGTTCCTGCGATCATACAAGATACCCGCGAGGCATCATATCCTTATACGCTTTTGCATCCCGAAATGGCACTTATCAGCAATCACAAAACCAAGATACTTGCCTCGTCAAGCGGACATATTGCCATCGAAAACGGTTCGATGACGCTCAGCTATTCTTCGTTTGATCTGTATGAGCTTATGGGCGGATTCCGCATGTACGTCAATGTAGATGGTGCAATCTTACCGACGGTGCCTCTCATGTCGGAGGATGAGTCATTTTCCTCGCAGTTTTCCTTTTCCTCGCGCGCAGATGCAATCGTTTACCGCTCACAGCATAGAAACGCAAAAAAAGAATACACGATCATTCTCACCCTTTCTGTTTTGCCGGATAAAGAGATCTGTGAGATTTCCTGTGAGATCTTTGGTGAATATCAAAGCGCATATGCGTGCTTGTATTTTGAGCCCGTATTGGCAGATCGAAAAGAATATCTCGCGCATAAAAGCTTTTCGGGTCTGTTTTTGGAAAGCGAATATCATGCCGATGAGGGCGTTTTGCTCTTTAAGCGGCGCCCACGGAGCGATGAACTGCCGTATGAACTTCTCGGCGTCAGCGTCTTGCCCCGTCCAAGTGAACACTTTTTTGAAACGATGCGTGATCGCGTGCTTCCTTTGATGTGCGGCGAGAGTGCGTATCGGAGTTTGGCGAAAAAGCGTGAGCTTTCTGATTCCACGGGGGCTTTGGTGATCCCTTCTTGCGTTTTGATGAGCGCTCCCGTCAATAGCCGTAAACGCAGGATACGTTTTGCGCTTGGCACAGCAAATGACGAAGATGATCTTCTTTATGAGCTTTCGGGTATGACAAACGAGAGCAGACGAATGCGCAAGTTGAAAACGGGCGACCTGTTGCAACTGCAATACAGTGCCGCAGGACTTTCCCGATCGGTGGCGCCTCTCGAGCATTTTATCTTGAGATCGATGGCGTTTGGTCAGATTCGTCCTCGCCTGGAAAATCATCGTCATATCGATAAAAACGCCTTTTGGCGCTTTTCGATCTCGGGGGACAATCCCATCGTGCTTGCCAAGGTTTATACGGAGGGGGAAGAGGAGACCATGCGTCTGCGTGAGCTTCTCGGACTTTTCAAATATATGTGTATTCGCGGCATACGATATGATCTCGTGCTTCTTTACCGAGAGCGTGATGGATATAACCGCTCGGAATATGAACGTCTTTTGCGCGAGCTTCGCCGCGCGGGCTGTGAAAATTTTATCTCGTGGTCCTGCGGCATTTTTTGTGTGGATGAGGGCTCGCTGACCTTGGACGAGCGTTTCGCTTATGATATTTCTGCCGCGGCGATCTTGGATGTATCCGTTCCGCTTCGGGAGACTGCGCTTGAAAATGCAAGAGCCGTCCCCATTTCCGCGGAGCTTGAGCGCTTATTGAAGCGCGAAGTCATGACGGTTTCCTTGCCATCGGAAAAGCCGTGTTTATCGGAATTGGAGAGGCTTGCGAGCGGTTCTTTTCATGAAAACGGATTTCTTGTTCGTAAGCCGCACGGGAATGCGCCGTTTGCTCATGTTCTCGCGTCGCAAAACTTCGGCTCGGTACTGACGGAAAATTCGCTCGGCTTTACCTTCGCGCGCAATGCAGGTCTTGGCAAGCTGACACCGCATACAGCGGATGCCATGTCAGAGGATCGCGGAGAAAGACTGCTTTTGCGAATCTACGATCTGTTTGGTATGCAATACCGGGATTATGATCTTTGTGCCGTTTCCGCATGGGTCGATTATACCTTTGAGGGTGCTGTCTATTACGGAACGGTATGCGGTATACGTTTTTCGATTTCGGTGAATCTTGGGGGAAAAGCGGATATCAAAATGATTTCCGTGTCGTTAGAAAGTGAAAAGAGGATGCGTCTGGCGCTGATTTTTGCCGTATATCCTGCACTTGGTGAGCGTGCAGACGCCAATCGGTTTTATCGCTTTTATAAGGAAAAGGATGGTCTGCGGATATCCCACTTTTCCGACGGTGGAATGAAAAGGGGAGAGCTTCTTATGTTTTCTCCCGATGCGACGGCTTGCTATACGGATACGGCGGCTCTGCGCTCGGATGGCGCCGTTTTTCGAGGAGAATCGGATGTGGGCGTGCTTTTATCGCGCATGGAGCTTTTCGGCAAGCGAACGGTCTGTTTTTATCTTGGTGCAGTCTTTTCCGAAAGGCATGATCGCGCGTTGCGTGCATACGCTCTCGGAAAGGGATATCCTGAAAATCCAAAAAGCCTCTGTCAAACCATTGTACTGCGTTCTCAAGATGTGCTTTTGGATGAGATCGTCAACAAATGGAGCGTTTATCAGACCCTTTACGCAAGGATCTATGCGCGAAGCGGATTCTATCAAGTGAGCGGCGCGTATGGCTTTCGTGATCAGCTACAGGATGCTATGGCTTTGATACAGATCGCACCGAATATCACGAAAACGATCATCTTCCGCGCGGCGGCGCATCAATACGAGGAAGGCGACGTTCAGCATTTTTGGCATCCTACGGGTGCAGGACTGCGTACGCGATGCTCGGATGATTTTTTGTGGCTTGCGTACGTTACAGCGGAGTATATCAAGCAGACGGGCGATATTGGAATTTTGAAAGCCGAGATCGCATATTTGCAATCTCCTGTTTTGGCGGAAAGGGAAGAGGATCGGTATGAATCCCCATTGAAAACGGAATACAAAGAATCTCTTTGGGCGCATATCAAGCGAGCCGTTGCGAGAGCTGACCGTTTCGGCGCACATGGTCTTCCGCTCTTTGGCAGCGGAGATTGGAACGATGGCATGAATGCCGTTGGCAAAGCGGGACGGGGCGAAAGTGTCTGGCTTGCCTTTTTCCTCGTGCTTGTTTGGGAGCGTATGATGCATCTTTGTGAGATGCTGGGCGAGGAAACACGCGATTATCAAGAAAAGCAGTTGCATATGCTTGAGGCGCTTCGCTTATACGGTTATGACGGTGCATGGTATCGAAGAGGCTATTATGATGACGGCACTCCGCTTGGAAGCGATTGCCGGTGTGATTGCAAGATCGACGCGATCGCGCAAGCCTTTGCGGCGATCGTTTCTTCTGAGCTCGGTTTTGAGAAGGAGAGAGCGATGCGTGCGATGGCATCTGTTGAGGAGCATCTTTTTGATAGAGAGCATCAAATGATCCACCTTTTGACACCGCCCTTTATGCAGGATGTGCAATCACCGGGATATATCAAGGGGTATGTGGCAGGTATACGAGAAAACGGCGGACAGTATACGCACGCGGCTGTTTGGTCTGCGATAGGAGCCCTTTCCTGCGGAGAAGATGCCCTGGGTGCAGAAATGCTTTTTGCGATCACGCCTGCGCTTCGCGCAAGAGATCCTCGATTGGAAAAGGCGTATCGCATCGAACCGTACGTTTTTGCAGGAGATGTTTATGCCAATCCATCCCATATCGCACGAGGCGGTTGGAGCTGGTATACAGGCTCTGCGGCGTGGTATCGACGCGCAGTTCTCGAATGGCTATGCGGATATCGTGAGGATGGAGAAGGCTTTACGCTTGCACCTCATCTTTCTCAAGGCTTTTCATCCTTTTCTCTTGAGATATCCAAAAGAGATACGCACTATACCATCGATGTTTCGCTTGGCAAGCAAACGCATGCAACGCTCGATGGTTGTGAGATTTTATCGACTGCGCATTTTCTCTTTGACGGCGGGAAGCACCATGTTCGCTTGGAGTATGCTGAGAACACGTAATGGGGATCGAATAAAAAGCAATGTCTGTGCTTTTTTGGCATATGACATTGCTTTTTGCATAAATTGGAGTTGATTTTGTGATGGAAATATGTTATAATAGATAAGTAATGTAAAAAACGAGCATTAGAGAGGTCTCAATATGTTAGAAACGATAAAATCTCCGCAGGATATCAAAAATCTCTCCATGCAGGAAATGGAAGCTCTCGCAGACGAAATGCGCAGTACCATCATGCGTGTAGTTTCGAAAAACGGCGGTCATCTCGGCTCCAATCTTGGTATCGTGGAAGCCACGCTCGTGCTTCATAAAGAATTCAATTCTCCTGAAGATAAGATCATCTTTGACGTTGGTCATCAATGTTATCCGCATAAGCTTTTGACCGGCAGATATGAAAAATTTGAAACGCTCCGTATGCTTGACGGTGTTTCGGGTTTTCCGAACCGCAGCGAAAGCGAGCATGATGTGCTCAACGAAGGACATTGCGGTACGTCCATCTCTGCGGCGCTTGGCATTGCAACGGCAAATAAGCTTCGCGGCAGTGATGCTTATACCATTGCGATCGTCGGAGACGGCGCCCTTACAAACGGCATGATCTATGAGGCTCTCAATAATTGTGCGGATAAAAATATCAATCTGATCATTTTGATCAACGATAACGAGATGTCGATTTCTCCGAATATCGGCGGTCTTCACGCTTATCTTTCCAAGATCCGTACCAGCAAAAAATATTTCCGTCTCAAGCACGGAACCGAAAAGGCGCTTTTGCGCATACCCGGTATCGGAAAGGGAATCGCTTCCGGCTTCAAAAAGCTCAAGGATCTTTTCAAGCGTATCTCGGTGAAGAATAATTTCTTTGAGGATCTTGGTTTGATCTATCTCGGTCCCGTTGACGGACATGATATGAAAAAACTCAGCATCGTCTTCGATGAAGCGAGATCCAAGCATCAATGTTGCATTGTTCACGTCAATACCATCAAGGGCAAGGGCTATGAAAAAGCAGAAAAAGAACCCGGAAAATATCATGGCGTTTCGCCTTTTGAGATTGATACTGGTGTTTCTTCGGGTCAAGGTGCGACGTTCACCTCTTTTGTCGGAGAAATGCTTTGCGAAAAGGCGAAAGAGGATGATAAGCTTTGTGCCATTACAGCCGCAATGAGCGACGGTACGGGGCTCACTCCTTTTGCAAAAGCATATCCCGAACGCTTTTTTGATGTCGGTATTGCAGAAGAGCACGCAGTTACCTATGCGGCAGGCCTTGCAGCAGGCGGTATGAAGCCTGTGCTTGCGCTTTATTCTACCTTTGCTCAGCGTTCCTATGACCAGTTTGTTCATGATGTTGCGATTCAAAAATTGCCATTTGTCTTACTCCTTGACCGTGCAGGTCTTGTTCCCGGAGACGGTGTAACCCATCAGGGTATTTTTGATTATCCGCTCATCTCCTCCGTTCCAAACGTGAAGATATACTCACCTGAAACGTATCAAGAGGTGCGAAAAATTTTCGAAAAAGCATACGAAAGTAAAGATTTTTCTGTCATTCGCTACCCCAAGGGCTCGGAAAAAGCATACCTTGGTGCGCAAAAAATGGTGAAAAACGGCGACTCTTTTGAATATTCCGAGGGTATCGAGGATGCAGACACGGTGATCGTTACCTATGGGCGTATCACAAGCGTGGCACATGAAGCGATTCAAAAAATCGGAAATCGGAAGAAAATGGGTGTTCTCAAGCTCGTTCAGATATTCCCCTTGAATATGACGGAGATTCTGAAGCTGATCGGCAAGGCGAAGAACGTATATTTCCTCGAAGAGGGTTATCGCTTTGGCGGGGTTTCGGAAAAGATCGCCGCAGAGCTTCGTGGAGAGAGAAAGGTTGCGATCCATGCCATTGAAACATTTGTTGAGCATGGAAGTTTGGATGAACTTTTTGATTTCTGCGGATTTACGCCAGAAAACGTGGCAAACAAGATTTTGAATACATGAAAAAGCATATAAAAGCAGAGCGATTCGGTTGAATCGCTCTACTTTTTGTGGAAATGGGCGAGAACGAATATATTCGCAAACTTTACGAGCAGATTGTCTGATTTTGATGTTGGAATCCTTCGTGAAAAACGAATATTCATTCGAAAATACCTTGTTCATAATACCTTTTTAGATAAAAATCGAAAAATTTTTCCCAAATGATTGACATAAAATGGGTATTGTGATAAAATAACCACATATATTTTTTGAAAAAGGATATACTTTGGAAAGGGTGATAAAAATGAGTATTCGTATTGGTATTTTCGGTTACGGCAATCTCGGCCGCGGTGTGGAATGTGCGATTCGTCAGAATCCCGACATGGAGCTTGTCGCTGTTTTTACACGTCGTAACCCCGAGACAGTAAAGACCGTAACAGGTGCAGCGGTATATCATGCAGACCTTGTTACAGAAATGAAAGACAAAATCGACGTTATGATTCTCTGCGGAGGCAGTGCAACAGATCTTCCTGTTCAGACCCCTGCGCTTGCCAAGCTTTTTAATGTTATCGATAGCTTTGATACCCACGCAAAAATTCCCGAGCATTTCGCCAACGTAGATGCTGTTGCAAAGGAATCGGGTAAGATCGGAATTATTTCCGTTGGTTGGGATCCTGGTATGTTTTCTTTGAATCGTCTTTATGGCGGTGCTATCCTTGTGGATGGCAAGGATTATACTTTCTGGGGCAAAGGTGTCAGCCAGGGTCATTCCGATGCTATTCGCCGTGTAGAAGGCGTTGCAGATGGTAAACAGTATACTATCCCCGTTGAGCGTGCTTTGGAAGCGGTTCGCAGCGGTGCAAATCCTGAGCTTTCGACAAGAGAAAAGCATATCCGTGAATGCTTTGTCGTTGCCAAGGAGGGTGCAGATCAGGAACGTATTGCCCAAGAGATCAAAAATATGCCCAACTATTTTGCTGATTATGACACAACGGTTCATTTCATTTCTCAAGAAGAACTGAACAGAGATCATAACGGTATTCCTCATGGCGGTTTTGTCATTCGAAGCGGTAAGACAGGTGCAAACCTTGAACATAATCACATCATTGAATATAGCCTGAAGCTGGATTCCAATCCTGAATTCACAGCTTCTGTTTTGGTTGCATATGCACGCGCGGCATATCGCTTGCATCAGGAAGGGCAGTGTGGTTGTAAAACGGTTTTGGATATTGCGCCTGCATATCTTTCTTCCAAATCGGCAGAAGAACTTCGAAAAATCTTGCTTTAATGAAAAAAATCTAAATATTGCAAAAATAATGCTTGACATTTCATTTTTTTGTGATATAATAACACCGTGGTTTGTAAGAACTGCGGTTATGAAGGTGTAGCTCAGCTGGTTAGAGTATCTGCTTGACATGCAGGGGGTCGGTGGTTCGAGTCCACTCATCTTCACCAATAACAACAAAAAGCACATTTGTCGACCAAGACAAATGTGCTTTTTTGTTGTTGGAAACGTATATCGACGCCTCCTTGACAGAATAGGGAACGTTATGCTATACTATATTCGTACGAGGTTATATATTATGTTTTTTCAAAGGAGATATTGTATGCAAAGAAAAAGATTCAAGCCCCTTATCGATAAACTGTTTTGGATCATTTCCATACCACTTTGTGTGCTTATGACCGCATTCACCGTGTTTGCCACTATTCTCCAGCCCTCGATGCTCTTTTTCATGCTAACAGTCGATGCTTTCGTTGCTTATTTTCTCATATCACCGCTTTGGGGTTATGTAGAGCTTCGTGAACATACTGTTTTTATCAAATACGGTTTCTTTTTGAAAAAGGAAATCGCTTACGATAAAATCCGAACGGCAGAAAAAACTCGAAAATTTTACTCCGAATCGATGATGACACTGAAAAATGCGATAGAGCATGTCAATATCAAATATAATACCTTTGACGTAACGACCGTCAGCGTCGTTACCAATGACGATTTTATTCGAGAATTAGAGGCTCGCTGTAACAATATATAAAATGAAGCTCCGATGGTAAAAGCCATCGGAGCTTTTGTTTGGTGATAGACAAAAAAATCGAGTGTTCTCGCTTTCGCTCTGAACACTCGATTATGGTGCGGATAACAGGACTTGAACCTGCATGGTCGCCCACTGGAACCTGAAACCAGCGCGTCTGCCAATTCCGCCATATCCGCATTTACTCATTTAGAGTAAAACAGCCACTGTATAAACAGTGGCTGATGGTGCGAGAAACGGGACTTGAACCCGTACGGTGTAACCACACGCCCCTCGAACGTGCGCGTCTGCCAGTTCCGCCACTCTCGCATTTGTCGCATCTGTTGTGCGCTTTGCCCTTGCGACGGATACTATTATATACTATCTTTTTCAAAATGTCAATACCTTTTTTGAAATTTCTTTAGAATTTTCAAAAAAATTTGATGTGATCATATGGGACGCAATGAGCGGATAGGAAATGATGTTTTGGATTGACAAATATTTAGGGTTATGTTATAATTGGAAAAAATATGATGATATTTAGGAGAAATGATGATTAAAAATTCTTATACGCATTTGAAACTTGCTTGCTATACGACGAATATTACCATGTCGATCATTGGCAATCTATCGCCTGTTCTGTTTTTGACCTTTCGTGCCTTGTATGGAATATCCTATACGCTTTTGGGACTTTTGATCTTGATCAATTTTATCACCCAATTGACCATAGATTTGATCTTTTCATTCTTTTCCCATAAATTCAATATTCCGCTTGCCGTAAGATCCACACCGCTCATTGCCGTATTCGGTCTTTTGTTTTATGCGATGTCGCCGATCTTATTTCCTCAAAACGTTTATATCGGACTTGTGATCGGCACCATCATCTTTTCCGCGTCGAGCGGTTTGGCAGAGGTGCTTATCAGTCCCGTTATCGCGTCGATCCCTTCGAAAGATCCTGATCGTGAAATGAGTAAGCTCCATTCGATCTATGCGTGGGGCGTTGTATTCGTTATCGTTGTCAGCACACTTTTCCTTCTTGTTTGCGGTGCGGAAAATTGGCAGTGGTTGGCGGTATTTTTTGCCCTTGTTCCGCTTTTATCCTTCATTCTTTTTCTTGGTTCGGAAATCCCGCAAATGGAAACGCAGGAAAAGGTTTCGGGCGTGCTTTCTTTTTTGAAAGACAAAAAGCTTTGGGTCTGTTTCTTCGCCATCTTTCTTGGCGGCGCTGCGGAATGTACGATGGCGCAATGGAGCTCGGGATATATTGAACAGGCGCTCGGAATCCCCAAGGTATGGGGAGATATTTTCGGCGTTGCTCTTTTTGCGGTGATGCTGGGACTGGGTCGTTCACTGTATGCCAAATTCGGAAAAAATATTCGCATGATCCTCTTTATGGGTGCGATTGGTGCATCTGCGTGCTATTTGATTGCCGCGCTCGTGAATATTCCCATCGTTGGGCTTCTTGCCTGTGCATTCACGGGATTTTTCGTTTCGATGCTTTGGCCCGGAAATCTTGTGGTCGCGTCGGAGCGTTTTCCTGCGGGAGGCGTGTTTATTTATGCGATGATGGCGGCAGGCGGTGATCTGGGCGCATCTGTAGCACCTCAGCTTGTCGGTGTTATCACGGATATCATCAGCAAAAATCCGACGGCGATCTCTTTTGCCCAAACGCTTGGTTTTATGCCCGAACAGTTTGGTATGAAGCTCGGTATGCTTGTCGGTGCGCTCTTTCCCTTGATTGCCATTCCGCTTTATTGGCACATGATCAAGGCAGATAAAAAACAAACGGAATCGATATCGTGATGAATATAAAATCTCCCGTGAAGCTTCACGGGAGATTTTATATTTATAGGAGATTAAACCTTTTCAACGCCGATGGTCATCTTTTCGTCGCCGATGCTCCACTCCTTAGAGGTGTCGCAGGTGCTTTCAAAGACAAATTCGGTGCAAAGTGTTTTGGTCATGATATCGGATGCGTTCTTTTCCATCACAGCGCGCATTGCATCGTTTGCGAGAACGTGAACGCGGATCTTATCAAGTACTTCAAAGTCTGCGTCCTTACGCATGGTCTGGATCTTGGAGATGATCTCACGAACGTTACCTTCTTCGATGAGCTCAGGTGTAAGATTGGTGTCGAGAACGACGGTTACACCGTAATCGGAGAGGGATTCAAAGCCGGGCATCTGTGCCGCGCTGATGAGAAGATCTTCCTTGGTGAGTTCAGCAACGACTTCGCCGAGATCGATCTTGAGAAGTCCTGTTGCATTGAGCTCTGCCATAGCGGCATTGCCGTCGATGGTGGGAAGAAGCTCACGGAGCTTACCGAGGTTCTTGCCGAGCTTCTTACCGAGGGTACGGAGCTGAGGCTTGAAGGAATAAGAGGTAAACGCGCTGACGTAATCTGTATAGATAACTTCTTTGACGTTAAGCTCGTCTTCGATAATCTCGGAATATTCGTCTGCGAGTGCGAGGTCTGCCTTGACGTACATCTTTGCGATCGGCTGACGGTTCTTGATGTTTGCGCTGTTACGGCAAGCACGACCGAGAACGACGACGTCAAGAACTTCACCCATAGATGCTTCAAGCGCTTTGTCGATCATCGCTTCGTTGACCTCGGGGAAGTCGCAGAGGTGGATGGATTCGGGTGCGTTCTTATCGATGCTGCAAACGAGGTTGCGGTAGATGTCTTCCGTCATGAAGGGGATCATGGGAGCCGCGATCTTGCAAAGGGTAACGAGGGTAGTATAAAGCGTCATATACGCATTGATCTTGTCCTGTTCCATGCCCTGAGCCCAGAAGCGTTCACGGCTGCGACGAACGTACCAGTTGGAAAGATCGTCGATGAAGTCCTGCAAAACCTTGGTGGTCTGGAGGATTTCGTAGTTTTCGAGGTTCTTGTCTACGATGCCGACAACGGTATTGAGGCGGGAAAGGATCCACTTATCCATAACGGAAAGCTTATCGTAATCAAGTGTATACTTGGTCGCGTCGAATTTATCGATGTTTGCGTAAAGCACGAAGAACGCATAGGTGTTCCAAAGCGTACCCATGAACTTACGCTGACCTTCGACAACGGCACCGCCGTGGAAACGGTTCGGGAGCCACGGTGCGCTGTTGGAGTAGAAGTACCAACGGATCGCATCTGCGCCGTATTTTTCGAGAGCTTCAAACGGGTCAACGGCGTTGCCCTTGGATTTGGACATCTTCTGACCGTTTTCGTCCTGAACGAGACCGAGAACGATAACGTTCTTATAGGGTGCCTGATCAAAAATGAGAGTCGAGATCGCAAGGAGAGAATAGAACCAACCGCGAGTCTGGTCAACAGCTTCGGAAATGAAGTCTGCAGGGAAGTGATTTTCGAATACTTCCTTGTTTTCAAAAGGATAGTGCCACTGTGCGAAAGGCATCGAGCCGGAGTCAAACCAGCAGTCGATAACTTCTTTTACGCGGTGCATCTCCTTGCCGCAGTGAGGACATTTGATGGTTACGGCATCGATGAAGGGGCGGTGAAGCTCGATATCATCGGGGCAGTTATCGGACATTTCCTTGAGCTCTGCGATAGAACCGATGGAATGGGTATGACCACATTCACATTCCCAAATGTTGAGAGGTGTACCCCAGTAACGGTTACGGGAGATACCCCAGTCCTGAACGTTTTCGAGCCAGTCGCCGAAACGACCCTTACCGATGGATTCGGGGATCCAGTTGATGGTGTTGTTGTTCTTAATGAGGTTATCACGAACCTTGGTCATTTCGATGAACCAGGAGTCGCGCGCATAGTAGATCAGAGGGGTGTCGCAACGCCAGCAGAACGGATATTCATGCTCGAAGTTGGGAGCGGCAAAGAGAAGTCCTTCTGCTTCCAAGTCCTTGAGGATGATGGGGTCTGCGTCTTTGACGAATTTGCCTGCATAGGGGGTATTTTCGGTCATTTCGCCCTTTGCGTCGACGAACTGAACGAAGGGAAGGTCATAACGGCGGCCTGTCTTCAAGTCGTCTGCACCGAATGCGGGAGCGGTATGAACGATACCGGTACCGTCGGTCATGGTAACGTAATCCGCGCAGGTGAGGAAGTGCGCCTTCTTACCGAGCTTTTCAACGTATTCGCCTGTGCAAGCGAAGAGGGGCTGATATTCGCGGTATTCGAGAGCCTTACCTGTCATTTCTTCGAGGATCTCATAAGCGGGAGCATCTTCTTTTGCGAGCTTACCGAGAACGGTGTCAAGAAGTGCCTTTGCCATATAGTAGGTGAAGCCGTCAGCGGCTTTGACCTTGCAGTAGGTCTCGTCGGGGTTGACGGTGAGCGCAACGTTGGAGGGAAGTGTCCAAGGTGTGGTCGTCCAAGCGAGGAAGTAAGCATCTTCACCGATCGCTTTGAAGCGAACGATGGCAGAGCGTTCCTTTACGGTCTTATAGCCCTGAGCAACCTCGTGTGTTGCAAGAGGAGTACCGCAACGAGGGCAGTAAGGAACGATCTGGAAGCCTTTGTAAAGAAGGCCCTTATCGTAGATCTGCTTGAGTGCCCACCATTCGGATTCGATATAATCGTTTTCGTAGGTAACGTAAGGATTGTCCATATCTGCCCAGAAACCAACGGTGCCGGAGAAATCCTCCCACATACCCTTGTATTTCCAAACGCTTTCCTTGCATTCGCTGATGAAGGGCGCGATGCCGTACTGTTCGATCTGTTCCTTACCGTCAAGACCGAGCTTCTTTTCAACTTCAAGCTCAACGGGAAGACCGTGTGTATCCCAACCTGCCTTGCGGTCTACCTTGTAGCCCTTCATGGTGCGGTAACGCGGGATCATATCCTTGATAACACGAGTGAGAACGTGTCCGATATGGGGCTTACCGTTTGCTGTGGGAGGACCGTCAAAGAAGGTGTAGCTTTCGCCATTCTTGCGGTCTTCGATGCTTTTTTCAAAGATTTTGTTTTCACGCCAGAATTTCTCGATCTTCTTTTCTCTTTCGACGAAATTCAGACTTGTTGATACTTTTTCGTACATGAAAAAGCCTCCTTAAAAAATATTTTTTGAATATGCTCCAATTGTGTTGACAAATGGAGGCGGGGGCGACCCGCAAAATAAAAAATCCCCGTCCGTATTATAGGACGAAGATCTCAGTACTTCGTTTTTAACCACCTATCAAACATACAGACATATGCCGCTCCATGACGGGGAGCTTCCGTCGTCCGCTAATAGAGAACCGTTCACGGGCGCGGCTCGGAAGTGATCTTCATGCCATGCTACTGGGTATCGGACTTGCACCGTCTCCGACTCGCTGAAACGCTTCACAATGGATTACTCTCTTCGTTATCGCCTTTGGGATTTATATTTCATTCCTTATTATTTTATTATAGAATGAAATCAATGTCAAGGGCTTTTGGGGAAATTTTTCAGCAAAAACAAGAAACAACGGCAAATTTTGCCGTTGTTTCGGAATATTACATATTGATCTCACGGCTATTGCCCGAGCCATAACGTGTGATGAAGATTTTTCCTCTTGCAGGGCTTACTGTGAAGATATCCACTGCGGTCTCATTTTTGGAGAACGGTTCGCGCTCAAAGATCGTGCCGTCGATGTTCGGAGTCAGTCCCGAGCTCTTGCGGCCGCCGAGCATCGAGGTGATATCGAGAAAGCCGTTCGTGTCGATGCACTCGGAATCGATGTGGATATGACCGCCGATACGCGCGATGACGTTGTGCTTTTCTGTGAAGTCTGCGGAGATATCGTAACCGAAGTCGGGATGGTCGGACGTGATGTGGATGCTTTCGCCGTCGCGGAACGCCTTCGTGATGGCGTTGAGCGCTTCATAATTGTAGCGAGGCGCGAAATCGAGTTCCTCGTTGTTAAAGGGAACGTGCGCGATGAAAACGACGTTTTTCGGTGCATTTTGAAGCGCCGTATTGGCGAGCCAAGTAAGCTGACGGCCTGTAAAGCCGAAGTTCCACTGCTGATTATAGCGGAGAACGTCGCCGTCGAGAATGAACGGTACGTTCGTGCTGTCAAGGAAGATCACACGGGCATCGGCGCTTGGAATATCGAGATAGCCGTAAAGTGCTTTTTCGTGTGCGACGTGGAAATTTTCGATCTTTTCATGCTGAGCAAAGAGCTTATCGTACTGAACGTCGTTCGGAACGATGGTTTCGGTGCGGCAGATCTCGCTGTCGGGCGCGATTTTGCTATGAATACTATTGTCGTCGTGATTGCCCTGTACGGTGATGACAGGAACGTTCGAGTAAGGAAAATACATAGCAAGGTCAGCCATCATATCGATGTGTTCCTCTTTTGAAGGAGGATAATTTCCAACATTATCGCCGCCGAGACAGAAAAATTCGATCTTTTCGTTTTCGTTCAGCGAGTTCAGCATATGAATGATGTTAGAAAACGAGGTGCGCATTTCACGGATGTATTTGTAATGATAATCGGGCATGAACGCAAAACGGAAATCGCCCGTTTCGATTGTCGGAAGCTCACGGAGGACACGCTCCGTTTCTTCTTTTGCGTAATCGGTCATAGGAAAAAATTCAAAAGCCATATCGTTCACCTCTTAGAAAAATTGACAAAAAAGAATCGGGAAAAAGATAGCGGGTAAATAATTCATTACCTTGATCTTGGTAATGCCGAGCATATTGAGCCCGAGCGCGATGATGAGGAGAGAGCCTACGCAGGTCATCTCCGCGATGATAAATTCATTGGTCAGAACGGACTGCAAAACGCCGGCAAGAAGCACGAGTGCGCCTTGATAAACAAAGACGGTTACCGCGGAGAGAAGCACGCCGAAGCCGAGCGAGGATGCAAAGAAGACGGAGGAGATGCCGTCCAGCACCGCTTTTGCATAAAGGGTGCTGTTGTCTCCGCGAAGTCCCGCGTCGAGCGAGCCTACGATGGTCATTGCGCCCACGCAAAAGAGCAGGGAGCTGGAAACGAACGCTTCCGCAAGCGTGGAGCTTTCGCCCTCTTTCTTTTTGCGCACGAGCTTTGTCTGCAAAAAATCAGCAAAGCGGTTGAACCATTTGTCGATGTCGATAAGCGTGCCGACGATGGCACCGCAAGCCATCGAAAGAATGGCAATGATCGCGTTCGTGCCGTCAAGCATCCCGCTGATGCCGATATAAAGGACGCAAAGGGCGACGCCCTTCATGACAGCGTCGCCGAGCTTTTGCGGTAAAAATTTACGAAAAAGAATACCGATGACAGTGCCAAGGATGACGGTCAGCGTATTCACGATAACGCCGAGCATGGAAGCCTCCCGAGATCTTAGCGAAGAATTTCGATGGTGTAGGGGAATACGAATTCTTCTCCCGCGCCGAGGCGGATGATCTGCGGTTTTTCTTCGAGCTTACCCGAAACGTTCATATTGTCGCAAATACCGTGCCAAGGCTCGATGCAAACGTAGGGAGCGCCGGGCTTTGCCCAAAGACCGAGGAAGGGTGCCTTGCCGTAGGTCATTTTGAGGAGCGCGCCGTCCTTTTCAGAAACAACGGTTGCGGATGTGCTCTTGAGATTTTCAAAGAAGAGCGCATCGCCGTCAAAGATATGGTCGGTGATGGTGATGGTGTTTGTGTCCTTTGCAAGGAGCTTTGTTCCGTCAGCAAGACCGAGATCATTGAAGAGATAGGTGATAAAATCTTCTTTTTCTGCGAATTCCACATGGTCGCCGATCTCGATATTGAAAGCGGGATGTGCGCCGAAGGAGAAGTACATATCTTCGTTTCCTCTGTTACGGACGGTGTTGGTAACGGTGAGCGTTTTGCCGTCTAAACGATAATCTGCGGTGAGAAGAAAATCGAAAGGATATACGCGTTTGGTTTCTTCCGACGCAGAAAGGGTAAAGATCGCATGGTCGTCATCTTCGGAAATGATGGCAAAAGCATTTTTGCGTGCAAATCCATGCTTCTGGAGATAATACTTTGTGTCGTTATAAACATAGCTGTCAGAAAGAAGTCTGCCTGTGATGGGGAAAAGGATGGGGGAATGTCCGCTCCAAACGGTGGGATCGCCCTGCCAAATGTATTCGCGTTCCTCCTTGTCCCGTATCGAGCAAAGCTCTGCACCAAAGGGGTTGAGTTCAACGGTGAGAGAATCATTTTTTAATGTGATCATAACATCAGTCCTTTTTATGTTACAAAATGGATAAAATAACCATTTGCTTTTATTAAGTATAAATATCATACCGCATTTTTTTCGATTTGTCAATGCCGCAGAAAAAATATTGCCATAAACTTCCGTAAGATTCCCCAAAAAGGGGGTTGACAAACGCATTGCTTAGGTGTAAAATATGAATATTATAAAGCATATCACGGATATGTCTTTGCGGAAAATGCTCTGAACAGAGAGGTGCGTCTTGGGCTGAAAGTGCACTCGGAAGCGTCCACGAAGGTACCACCGTGTAGCTGCGCGCAGGAAATGGCGCGTCGGTCTCGCCCGTTACCGCGAATATGAGTGAAACTTTGAGTGGAACCGTGCTTTGCACCTCAAACCGAATCTTTCGTTCGGCTTGGGGTTTTTTTGTTGCCCCAAGGAAAATTTTTCAACTATTTTATATAACACACGCGGAAAACGTCCGCAGAAAGGAAACCAACATGAAAATCATTGACAAAAACGGCGCGATCGTGGAAGCTACGTTTGAAGATGAGCTTGGCAGAAACGCCCTCCGCCACACAGCGTCCCACATTCTCGCGCAGGCTGTAAAACGCCTCTATCCCGATACCAAGCTTGCTATCGGTCCTTCCATCGAAAACGGCTTTTACTATGACTTCGACCGCGAAACACCCTTTGCGGAAAGCGACCTGGAAGCCATCGAAGCCGAAATGAAAAAGATCGTAAAGGAAAACCTCAAGCTCACACGCTTCACCCTTTCTCGCGCAGAAGCGCTCAAAATGATGGAGGAAGCAGGCGAGATCTATAAGGTCGAGCTCATCAACGACCTCCCCGAAGATGCAGAGCTCAGCTTCTTCAAGCAGGGCGATTTCACAGACCTCTGCGCAGGCCCTCACGTATCCTATACCTCTGCCGTTAAGGCTGTAAAGCTCACCTCCGTAACAGGCGCATACTGGAGAGGCAACGAAAAGAACAAGATGCTCCAGCGTATCTACGGTACAGCCTTCGCAAAGAAGGATGATCTTGAAAAATACCTTGCTGCTGTGGAAGAAGCAAGAAAGCGCGACCATAACAAGATCGGCCGTGAACTTGAATATTTCACCACGGTTGATACCATCGGTCAGGGTCTTCCCATCCTCATGCCGAAAGGCGCACGTGTCATTCAGCTTCTCCAGAGATGGGTCGAGGACGAAGAACAGAAGAGAGGCTACCTCCTTACAAAGACCCCTCTCATGGCAAAACGCGACCTTTATAAGATCTCCGGACACTGGGATCATTACCGCGACGGTATGTTCATTCTCGGCGACCCCGACGATGAAGATGCAGAATGCTTTGCGCTCCGTCCTATGACCTGTCCTTTCCAGTATCAGGTATTCCTCCACAAGAAACGTTCTTACAGAGAGCTTCCGATGCGTCTTGGCGAAACCTCTACGCTTTTCCGTAACGAGGACAGCGGCGAAATGCACGGTCTTATCCGCGTTCGTCAGTTCACCATCTCCGAAGGACATCTGATTCTCCGTCCCGATCAGCTCGCAGAAGAGTTTAAGGGCTGTCTTGAGCTTGCGAAATACTGCCTTGATACCCTTGGCCTTCTCGAAGACTGCACATTCCGTTTCTCTCAGTGGGATCCTGCTCGTACCGATAAGTACGAAGGCACGCCTGAGCAGTGGAACGAAGCACAGGAGATCATGGGCAGACTTCTCGACGAAAACGGCATCAAGTATGAGATCGGTATCGACGAAGCGGCATTCTACGGTCCGAAGCTCGATATCCAGTGCAAGAACGTATTTGGCAAGGAAGATACCATCGTAACCATCCAGATCGATATGCTTCTCGCAAAGAAATTCGGCATGGAATACGTTGACTCCAATAACCAGCTCGTCAATCCCTATATCATTCACCGTACCGCTATGGGTTGCTATGAACGCACCTTGGCGCTCCTCATTGAAAAATATGCAGGCGCACTTCCGATGTGGATGTCGCCCACACAGGCAAAGGTCATCACCATCGTTGACCGCGTAAATGACTACGCAAACGAAGTTACCAATGCTCTCAAAGCAAAGGGTATCCGCGCAGAGCTTGACGATAGAAGCGAAAGCGCAAACTATAAGATTCGCGGCGCACAGCTCGAAAAGATCCCGTATATGCTCGTCATCGGCGATAAGGAAGTTGAAACGGGCACAGTTTCTGTTCGTACACGCGACGGTAAGAACCTCGGCGCTATCCCCGTAGATGCGTTCATCGAAAGAGCTGTAAACGAAATCGAGACCAAGGCAAGATGAGCTTGCCAAAAATCAAGCTTTACAATATGACGATGGTCTGCGATGATGCGGGACGTGTTCTCGTTCTCGATAGAGTCAAGACCGATTGGCCCGGGCTGACGTTTCCGGGCGGTAAGGTCGAGCCGGGAGAGAGTTTCGTCGCATCTGCCATTCGTGAGATCTATGAGGAAACGGGACTTGAGATTGCAAATCCCGTTCCTTGCGGTGTCGTCCATTGGGCGCATAAAGAGAGCGGAAACCGTTATATAGAATATCTGTATCGCGCAGATTCTTTTCGTGGTACGCCGAAAGAGGGAACGGACGAGGGTCGTGTCTTTTGGATGGATAGGGAAGAACTCCGCGCATCCGACAGACTTTCTCCGAATTTCGATCTCTATCTTCCGCTTTTTCTTGACGGTGGCTATTCCGAACTTTTCTTTGATTGGGACGGCGAGTCATGGAATGCGGAGCCGAAGTATTATCCTATATAACACGATACCCTTTGGTTTTTGCCAAAGGGTATCCTTTTTGAAAAAATTTAGAATTTTATGATACATTTTCAACTTTTTGTTGTCTTATAGAATGAAGGACGAAAGGAGATGAACGAAATGGATGATAAAGAGATCATTACGCTATTTGAATCGCGGAATGAAAACGCCATTGAGGAAACGGCGAAAAAATACGGCGCGTATTGTCATACGATCGCAAACGGTATTTTGGCAAACGAGCAGGATGCCGAGGAATGTGTGAGCGATACGTGGCTTCGCGCATGGAACAGTATTCCGCCGCAAAAGCCCAATTCCTTAAAGCTGTTTTTAGCCAAAATCACGCGCAACGTTTCTTTTAATCGTTATCGTGAGCAAACGAGAGAAAAACGGGGCGGCGGTGAGATCGCGCTTGTTTTGGATGAGCTTGACGAGGTCATCGGCGACAGCTACGATATGGAAACGGTATTTTGGCAAAAAGAGATACGAAGTGCGCTGAATCGTTTTTTGCATGAGATACCCGAGCGGGATGCAGACGTTTTCATCAGACGGTATTTCTATGTCGAATCCATGGAACGTATTGCAAAGCGATATTGGATGCGCGAAAGCAACGTGCGTCTGATCTTATCCCGAACAAGACAAAGGCTGAAAGAATTTTTGAAAAAGGAGAGTGTTTGGATATGAAAAGGGAAGAACTTTTTGAGATCATCGGCGAAGTCGATGAAGCGCTTCTCAAAAGAAGTGAATCTGTCAAAAGAAAGAACGTGTGGGTGAAGCTTGGCACATCGGCGGCTTGTGTCTTGCTTGCAGTGGCGATCGCCGTTCCGCTTTTCGGAGGAAAGGGAAAGCGTATCCCGCTTCCGAATACAACGGACAACATCAAGGTCTACGAAATGAAAAAATTGCCCTCCCAAATGACTACCGTTGCGTGTTCGTATGCGTATAACTATACACCCAAGGAAATGTTTGCACAAAAAACGGATATTTATAAGGGAGAGATCATCGATTGCGATACCTTGCGAATCGATTTTGGCGGCGTTACGGAATATCGCTCCATCGTTACGATCAAGGTCGAGCGTGTCTATCGCGGAGAGATTTCCGAAGGAGAAACGATACGTCTTTTGTTACCTCTTGGCTTTTATTTTTCGGAAACTCCCGTTTATTCCTCGGTAACGAAGGTCGTCGAAAAAATGGAAGCGGGGATGAAAGGGATCTTTATGACCGTTCCTTATGATGAATCCTCTTATGCGGTCTTTAACGGTAAAACCCTCATGCTTTCGGATATCGCGGACTGCGGTATGGGTGATGGTGAACGTTGGTGCTTTCTCGATACGGGAAACGGTATTGCGATGGGCGATATGTGGCGCGAGGAGGACGGTCCCTTTGGCGCTTTGCCGTATGAGCAGGACGCCGTGTATGAAAACACAACGCTTGACGCTGTGGAAACCTATGTTTTACAAATGCTTAAAGAATAAACGAAAAGGCGATTCCAAGCGGAATCGCCTTTTCGTTTATTCGTCGTCTTTTACATAATAATGTCTTGTCAGCCACTGAGAGAGCCCATCCAGACCGGGATAAACGATTCTTTCGTTGATATTGAGCTGATCGAGCATATCGCGGATTCGCCAACGCAATTCTTTTCTGATGATATATTTGACGGTGTTGTTGGTATTGTGATTCAAAAAAGCTTCAATATCGGTGATACCGCTCGGAATGACGGAAAAATAGGAATATTGATTGATGATACGAGGATCGATGGACGGCGGCTCGATAATGACCATGGCGCGATCTTGCATATCTTCATCATATTGTTCGGTATCGGGCGCGATCTTGTTGAGCATTTCTACGGTAAAAATTCCTGCGTTTTCTTCGCTGAGCATATCGTAATATTGCATCGGCAAGAGCTTATGGAGTTCTTCTATATCGATCTTCCAGATGACACAATCGAATTTATCCATTTTATCGAGGTTGTTGTTCGTTGTGGCGAAATGCATCGCCGTCAGCGGTGAGTATGTCCAATCGAGCAGTCTTGTTGGCAGACCGTGATGCTGACCGAGGATCATTTGCTTCCATATCGACGTATGCAGGGAAGGATCTTCACTTACCGCATACTTGGTGAAATTTCTTAAGATCGAGGATTCCAGTTCAGTTTGCAAATGCTTACAGTTTCTTTGTAAGCTCGTTGAAAGATTAAAGGTGGATTTCGAAAGACCTCTGTATATAAAGGAGCTGCGATGACGCTTTTTGATATCATTGTATTCTTGATCGGCAATGAGCTGAAGCACGCTATCCAAAGTATCCAAATAAATGGTTTGATACATAAGAATTTCCTTTCCGATATGAATTTTGAAGTGTATATGGGTCTATTTATAGTATACCACAAATGATACTTTTTTTCAATAGAAGAAAGTCGATTCTTTTTTTATGGGGAAAATCTAAATTTGTTAAAAATATTTCGAAAAAAGAGTTGACAATACAAAAGAAATGGTGTATAATAATTAGGCTTTCGGGGAATTGATAGCAAATTAAATATTTTTTTCGGGGTGTGGCTCAGTTTGGTAGAGTGCTTGGTTCGGGACCAAGAGGCCGGAGGTTCAAATCCTCTCACTCCGACCATATCGAGTGTTCTTAACGAAAGTGAGAACACTCGATTTTTTGTCTATGAATATTTTATTTTTGGAGCAGGGTTACCTGCTCCTTTTTTGTTTTTAGCTTGCCGCCACTTGATAGCTGACAGCCACACCTTGACGGGTATCAAGCCTATGCTGTCTGACATGAGCATCGGGGAGATCGATCGTGCCGACAAAGCGGTAATGGATGACAATCTTCTGCGTTCGATTCTTTCCCGTTCCTTGAATTTGGTGAACTTCGATTTTTTCAATCAGTTCGCGCAAGATCATCGGTGTCAAGGTTTGCATTTCCATAAACTTGCGAACAGCACGAATAAAGGTGTCCTTCGAAGTCTTCATTGCATCAAGCTTTTGCAGATGTTCACGGAGATCAAAAATCTGCTTTTTCAAAGTTTCTTGCTCCGTGTCATACTTGTGCGAAAGCTGCATAAAGCGCTCGTCAGAGATCTTTCCGTTCACGTTATCCTCGTAGATTCTTTCGTACAGACGGGACACTTCCTCGTTGCGCGTGATCGCCGTTTGCAAGGCGTTTTCAGCTGATTTGCGCTCAGCCATGAGGTTTTTGTTCGTCTTTTTCTCCAAGATAGCCACGAAATGTTCCTCGTCGGATTCCAAGAAATTTGCAAGCGTTCGCAGTTCCATCAGCACAACTTGCTCGATGGAATCAGCACGGATGTAATGTGTCGATTCACAAGTTCCTCGATTGCCGCGATAATTGGAGCAGTTGAAATACTGAATCGCACGATTGGAATGATTGACGTTATACCACAGCTTACTTCCGCAATCCGCACAATACAAAAGATCACAAAACATATTCTTTTCGCCGTTCTCCGGCTTCGGAGCACGGCGTTTTGTTTTGCTTTTGATCTCCTGCACTCGTTCCCATGTATCGCGGTCAATGATCGGTTCATGAACGTCTTTGAAGATCACCATGTTTTCCTCGGCATTTGGGATTCTTGTTCTGTTCTTGAATGACTTGGAATAGGTCTTAAAATTGACAATTTCGCCCGTATACTCTCGGAGTGCAAGCATCTTGCCAATGGTCGTTTTACACCATTTGTAGGGATTCGCTTGCGTTTTCTTGCCGCCTCGACCAAGACCTTTGCTTTTCCAATATGCCATCGGTACGAGCGTTTCACTCTCTTGCAAAAGCCTTGCGATAACTTCATTTCCCTTGCCCTCGATGCACCAAGCGTAGATCTGACGCACAACCTTTGCCGCATCTTCATCGACAATCCAACGTTTCGGATTATCGGACGATTTCATATACCCATAAGGTGGAGGTGAAAGCGGTTCGCCTGCGTTTCCTCGCAATCTGTGAGAAGAACGGACTTTTCGGCTGATATCTCTTGCGTACATCTCGTTCATGACATTCCGAAAAGGAGCAAGCTCGTTTTCACCGTCTGCGCTGTCCACGCAATCGTTGATGGCGATAAAGCGAATATCATGCTCGGGAAAGAAGGTATCCGTATAGTAGCCGACCTGCAAATAATCTCGTCCGAGTCGGGACATATCCTTGACGATCACCGTCGTGATATATCCCATCTCCATATCGTCGAGCATCTTTTGAAAATCGGGACGATTGAAATTCGTTCCCGTATACCCGTCATCAACGTAGTATTTAGTGTTGGCAAAGCCATTTTCCTTGGCGTATTTGGAAAGCAATCGCTTTTGATTGGCGATGGAATTGCTGTCGCCCTCCATGCCATCATCACGAGAAAGACGGCAATAAAGCGCCGTGATCCCCATCTGTTTGTTCTTTTTATTGGTTTTGGTCTGCATAATCCTCCTTCTCGGCAGAATCCAAAACATATTCCGCTTTCATTGTATCATCTTGGGGTAATTCCGTCAAATGTACGGCGGTGTCATTTTCAAAAATTCTGCAAAATCTTTCTTTGGCAGTCAAATCTGTGGGTGCATCAGAGAACTTGGATTCTACGATATAAGTAACGCCGTTCACATGATAGCGTGATCTTCTGTGATAACGACCATTCAGTTGTGTAAGTGCTTTGGGTCCGTATTTTCTCATCGTTCTCGGTCATCGCCTCTCTCTCGTAGACTAACACGCAACGCTTTTTCTTGCTTTAACTGCTTCCATTCCTCAATGATCTTCAAAAGCTCTTTTTCAATATCCTTGGGTGTTTCGTCGGGAAAATACTTGCGAAAAGGCTCCGCTTTGAATTTCAATACCTCTTTTTGATTGGCTTTCGGCTTTTCCATAATTGCGTAGATTTCATCAATACCAAGCACACCCTTGCTGCTGTGATCCTTCATGGCGATGGCTTGGGAAAGAGATGGTGTAACCTGCAAATCCTCCAGCGTCATCGCCAAGGTTTCTTGTTCTTCCTTTTTGAGATAGGAAAGCTTTTCGGCGGGTGTCAGCGCGATCTTGCCAGCATCGACCATGTCAAGTAACGGTTTAATGAGATTAGTCAAACGGACAAAGCGTTGAATGGTGGCTCGGCTTTCGCCTGCTTCCTCCGCAACAACTTCATCACTTCGCAACTTCGGCGCAACTTGCGCCGAAGTTAGATCGGTACGCTGTCCTTGTTTCTTCAAAACATTAAGCTTCATTTTGTATGCAAATGCTTTTTCCGACGGTAATAGCTTTTCTCGGTGGAGGTTGCTGTCTACCATCGTCAGAATGGCTTCGTCATCAGACAAGTCGCGCACAATGACGGGAATATCGGATTTATTTAATCTTCTACAAGCTTCAAAACGTCGATGTCCCGAAACGATCTCATAATAGCCGTCTCGGAAACGAACGATGATGGGGTTCAAAACGCCGTATTCACGAATGCTTTCCATCAAGCGTTCCATTTCCTCATCGTCTTTGACTTGGAACGGATGATTTTCCATTGGTACAATGTTAAAAATCGGATGGATATTGATTGTTTCACTTCTGTAACCTTTTTTGTTTTCATTAGAATTGATCATACTGTTTACCTCGTTTTCTTTCTTCAAAATGTTAAATAAATGATGTAACGAACGCCTTATCAAAACGTTCCAATTGCTCCGCAAAAGCGGAAAGTTGTTTGCTCGACACTTCGCCTGTTTGCTGTGTCAGCCGAGCAAGATCTCGTAGCGTGTTCGTCATTTCACGCAGATGAATAATGATCTCACCGTATTCTACGGGCAAATGCTCACGAATCTCAACTCCGGCAAGTACATCGCGGACATACTGCTCACGGGATAGACAAGTCCTTTCGACTTGTTCATTCAGTTTTTCCCATTCATCTCTCGTGAGTCTGACTTTGATTTCGTAGTTTCTTTTCATGCTTCATGCAAGGGGTCTTAGGGGAGCTTTCCCCTCAAAAAACCGAATTTTGGGGACAAAATTCAGTGCTTGCAAAGATTTGCAGACCTCTTTCTTCCTCCTTCCTTTCATATTTTTGTAATAAATAAACCGTATCGAAAGAGGCGATTTTGTCCTGCTTGTTTCCAAAATTTTTGCAAAACAAAAAAGCCGCTACATACGTGCGGCAAGAAAAATGGGCATAAGGATAGCTATGCTGTACCTAAATTTCTTGCGAGATCGCAAATATGTAACGGCTTTCAACGAAAGCAACTGTGAAAATATGTTATTGAGTTGTCTTTGAAACGAGGTGCGAGCTGGACTTACCTAAAAGATAAATGCTCGCTATGTATAAGGTACGCTTTCATTATATCGGAGATTTTACGGCTTGTCAATGGGTCGGAATACGTTTCTCCGTTATGCTGTGAGTCTATGACAATCGGTTGGTGGATTCACACAAATTCCTATTACAGTCAGATGGTGGAGGAAAAGGAACACCTCGTCTCAAATTGAGACGAGGTGAAATCTAAATCGATTCTGCTTTTTATTCGCAAGAAGTTGCGATATTTATCAAAAATCACGCGAATCTGCATTGACATGCAATTGTTTCCGATATATAATAAAATAGATAGGAGGTATGCAGTATGAGAATAAGTTATAAAAAGCTTTGGATATTACTTATTGAAAAAGATATATCTCAAGCTACATTGCGAAAAGATTTGAATATTGCAACCGGAACAATGACAAAGTTACGAAAAAATGAGGAAGTAGCACTTTCCGTTCTTTTGCGTATTTGTGAATATTTGGATTGTAATATCGGAGATATTTGTGATGCAGTAAAAGTGGACAATACATGATTTATCAACATTTGGAGGTGTGTATGAGTGCAAAAATTACTAAAAAAGATATTATTAACTTTTTAAAAGAAGGCGGTAGATTTTTCGGCACATTAGCATTAGACATTTATGGAGACAGTCTTAACAAAGCAGGAGAACAAGCATTTGCGGAGGCAATAGAAATTGGCATTGAAAATACTATTGCCTCGTTGTATGATACAAAAGTTGACGATAAAGAAATAATTCGCGTTGTTAGCAAGCATTGGGGAATCTGCGATCGAGAAGTAGAAGATCGTCTTGTATGGGAAAAACATCAAGCTGCCATACGTGCTTTAAGACAGTATTTAAAATTGCAAGGATATTCAAAATTGGACATCGATTATTTTATGCGAGAAAATATGGTTTCTTCGAGAATACGTCATGAGAAGGATTTGTGGAAATTAAAGGATCACCCCGAAAAGCTATTTAAGGAAATAATAAAAAAGAAATCGGAGGCATAGAATATGGCTTTTTGTATCAACTGCGGTCAACAACTTGTGGACGGCGCTAAATTTTGCGCCAATTGCGGAACTGCAGTAAAAGGAACTGATAATGCCGCAAACTGCGTCGACGAAAACGCGGATGTTGAAATAGGCATTTCTGTTTTGTTAAATAATAACAATGCCCAAGAATTTACAGAGAAAGACATTTATTTGGAGCATAACCACAAGACTTTAGCAGT
>JBGVLA010000135.1:0-7934 GCA_045124015.1 Eubacteriales bacterium
CGCGGTCTGCATTTGGACGGAAAAAAGTTTTGAAAAAGACAAAAAACGAGGGTTTGGGACGAAAAAAGTTTTTGAAAATTCTGAAAAAAGTTTTCCTTGCGTGTACTTTTTTGACCGCAATTTGGTGAAAAAACGGGAGTGGGGATTGTGGTAAAGGAAGGATAGGGGGAGTTTTGAGGTGGGAATGCTCAGAAGATTTTTCAAAATATTTTGAATGTTTTTTCTTTCCTCTCCCTCCGTCTGCCTTCGGCATACCCTCAGCAGAGGGAGGCTGAAAGAAATTCGGGATTCTGCGGGCGATTCATGAATCGCCCCTACTGCGCTGTAATACTTAAAACATTATGTTTTCCGCCCGCGAGATTCAAACGGCAAAGCCGTTTGTCCTACGGATTTCGACTGCGCGCCATTTCATTCTGAGCGAAGGACGAAGCCTGAAGTCGAAACTTTGCCAAGCAAAATTCCCGCAGGCGGAATCTCGGCGCTTCGCTCAAAATGACCCGCGGAGAAATACTCAAAAATAAAGTTTTATTTGTTATAACATATCACAAAAAATTTTGCGATGCTTATATTCCCTCAGTCGCGTTCTTACTCCACAGGGGAAAGATTTGTGATTAAACTGAGTATTTATGCACTCTCCCTCAGTCCTTTGCTTCGCAAAATCCAGTTCCCTCTCGGAGGAAGTCTAAGGGCGATTGGGAAATTGCTCTTACGGAGTGGGACGCACGAAATCAGCCTTGAACTTACGTTAAGATCATCTTTTGTTTTCTGAAGTATGCGATGTTTTCACCAATCGTTTTCATATACGTTCCTCGGCTTTCTTTGTTTTTTTCGTTTGCGCGCTTTCGATGGTTTTATTGTATCATAAAATTTTGATGGATTACACCGACCGGCAGTTGTTTTTTATATTTTTTCTATATTTTTGGTTGAGCAGGCAACGGCAACGCAAGCGCTAAAATGGATTGCCGTGGAATTTTGAAGCTCTGCCCTTGATTTTTTCATCAAAACACATTATAATAAATTTATGATCAATCATTTTATTTTCGGAGGAAGATATGTACCCCATTCTGATCAAATGCGCCGTCGTTTTTTCCATTCTCATTGCACACTTTCTTCTCACCACAAAAATCCAAAAAATCAAAGATTCGAAGTTCATACGCAGAACGCTATGTGTCATTACTGCGATCATTACGTTCTTCCTCATGCTTACCCCTTTTGAAAACACCTTTCTGCAAGCAACGACCCCCGAAAAGGTTTTCGATTACACTACGGAAGGCTCCATCATCGCAAAAGAGGAAGGTACCGATTCCTGCGCCTTGCTCTATAAAACAAAAACAGGAACATTTTCTACTATGATCCTGACAAAAAACGGAGAAAAATACAAAAAACACGCCTCATTTACCGAAACCATCAATCTGACGGCTACCGGAGAGGGCTATTCCTTACATATTTATATTCGCAGAGCAAAGAATTCTTCTGATTATTATCTTTTGATCGGCGGTGAGACATCGAACACGATCGAGATCTCCGATACGCTTGACACAAGCTTTGAAGCCGTATACCAAGGAAACTCCGACGGGAAAACACATCTCTATTACCTTGAAAAAATTGATTATGCCCCCGAAACCTATACCATTTACGTCAACGGCACGCCTGCCGTTGCTGAATGACAAAACGAAAGCGCCCATTTAACATGGGCGCTTTTTGGTTTATTCAGCGATTTCGGCTGCTTTTGCTTCTGCAGCTTTCACTTCTTCTTTGGCTTCCGCTTTCACTTCGGCGATCTTTGCTTTGTTTTCTGCTTTGAGCGCCTTTGCCTGTTTACGAAGGGCACGCTTTACTTCCATCTTGTGGAGGCAACGAACGGCACAAACAGTTGCACCAACGCCTGCCGCAAATGCAATAAGACCGAGAGGGGTAATGGTGAGCTTCATCTTCATTTCCATTTCCGTTTCGGTAAGAGCCTTCCAAGCGTCCTTCGCTTTGCTCTGAATCTTTTTCTTGTCGATTGCAGGAGTAATTTCCATCATCATTTTGTTTCCTTTCTATTATATTTATTTTTATTATGTTTTTTTCGGTCATTTTTATGATGACCAATTTTTTATATCTTAGAGCGTTTGCTCAAAAAATATTTTTTGTAGATCAAAAATGCCACTGCAAGCAATGCGAGGATAGCAAAAATGATAAAAACGGGATGGGTCAGGATGTTTTTTAATCCCAGCAAGAATGCACCGCTTGCGCTTTTTCGTATCGCCGTTTTGGTAACCAAATGTGCACTGCCGATCGGCTCTCCGTCTAAAACGATCAATATCGAACCGACGATGACGCCTTTTTTGACAGGTGCTATAAGCTCTTCGTAATCAAGCTCGACAGAATAGGTTACTTCCGAAAGGTCAAGGTCGACATCCAAAAATGAATATACGGCTTCGTTTGGAACGACGAGGACATGGTCGCTTTTTCCCGCAAGAACAGGAAGCTCCGCGACGATTTTGGAAGGGTCAAGCAATTTGCGTTCGAGAAAGTTATTCCCTGCCCATGAGAGAAGCTTTTTAACGTCGGTATAACCGCCGATATTGCCTGCGGCATCCCTTTGTGAACCCATGGCTACGCAAACATAGGGATATGCGCCCTGCGACGATGCTGTTACGATGGCATATCCGCCCGTTTCGGTATAACCGGCAGAAATCCCTTCTGCATATTTATAATAGTAGCCACTTTGCGTTGTGAGCAGCGAGTTTCTCGTATATACGGTTACGGCATCGTGCATATTGGTTGCGGGAACGGTATATGCACGCGTGGAGCACATCTCCATAAAAGTCTTATTTCTATAAGCATATGCCGCAATGCGCGCCGTATCGGCGGCGGTCGTATATGCGGCGGCAGTATCAAAGCCTGTCGGATTGAGATATAAGGTGTTTTCCGCACCGATCTCCTTTGCCTTTTGATTCATAAGCGACACAAAATTCAAAATACTGCCCGAGGTTTCGATGGCGAGTACATTTGCCGCATCATTCATGCCCGCAACCAGCATGGCATACAAAAGATCACGCACGGCGATCTCCTCGCCCGCCTTGAGATTCAGAACGGCACTTCCTTCAAGACCGCGCAACGCAGCCGTCGTAACCGTTACTTTGGTATCGAGCCTGCCTTCAAAATATTCGAGCGCCAAAATGCCTGTCATGATCTTTGCCGTAGAGGCAGGCAGGATCTCCTCCTCTGCACTCTTTGTATAAACAAAAACGTCATTTTCAACATTATAAACCGCAATATGTACAGATGCCAGCGAATCCGCATCGGCATAGGGCTCGGCAAAGGCGGTGATCGGAAGAAACAAAAATGCAAACAGAACACAAAACAGACAACAAAATCTTTTTTTCATTGTCTTCTCTCCTTTTGTGCTTCGAAATAAGCTTTTGCCTGCAGGATATTATGATCCACAGCCGTTTTCAGCGCCGCAACGCTTTCAAACCGCTGTTCTTCACGCAAAAAATGCAAAAATTCGGTTTTGACGGTCTTTCCGTAAAGATCGCCACGAAAATCGAGCAGATAGGTCTCGCAGTTGACGGCATCCGTTCTTTCTACGGTGGGGCGCACGCCAACATTGGCAACGCCATGATAGATTTTGCCGTCGACCGTCATGCGAACGGCATACACGCCAAAGCGCGGAACCGCACGCCGCTGCGGAAAGGTTTGATTCGCCGTGGGAAAGCCAAGCGTTCTGCCAAGCTTTTTCCCGTGAAGCACCACAGCCTCAAGTGCATACGGACGGGAAAGCATCTCCGCCGCCTTTTCTACGTTTCCTGCGGAAAGCGCCGCTCTGATCTCCGTTGAGCTGACGGTCTCTCCCTTCAGCATAAACTGCGGAACGATCTCCACATCGGCACCGAGCGCCGCAAGGCTCGTCTTTAACGTATCCGCATTGCCCGACGCACCTGCGCCATAACGGAAATTAAAGCCGCAAACTGCTGTACGCACATGGCATTTTTCATATAAGATCTCTTTTGCAAAGGTTTCCTTATCAATGCCTCTGACCGATGCAAAATCCGTCATAAAAACAAGGTCGATGCCAAGCGCACGAAAAATTGCAAGGCGCTCCTCGGGGTCGGTCAAAAGGGATATCCCGCTCGTCGTACGGGAGGATGGCTCGGAAAACGTCCAGACAGCGCTTTTCGTAGCATTCTTTTTTTCGGCGGCAATGCGCAAAAGCACGCGGTGTCCGAGATGCACGCCGTCAAAATTGCCGAGGGCGCAGGAAACACGGTCGGATTCCGAAAGGGTTGTTTCTTTTTCTGTTTTCAGGTCTATGATCTTCATTTATTTTTCATCAATTCTATATTATAAGCGCGGAATATAACAAAGCATTTGCGCGTAATATTCGCTTTTTGAAAGGACTTTATCGGCAGGAGAGCCTTTTTCAAGATAGATACGTTCAAGCTCGGTGCATCCCTCAAAAGCATTGCGAGGAAGCTCCTTGAGCGCAAGAGGAATATTGATGCTTTTGAGCTTATAGCATCCGTAAAAGGCTTGTTCGCCGATACGCTCCACGCCGTCCGGGAGCTTGATATCACGAAGTCCGACACATCCGTAAAAAGCACGGGGACCGATCTCAACAAGAGCGGCAGACAGGTCAACGCAAAACATATTTTTACACTCAAAGAAGCAATTTCGTCCGATCGAACGAACGGAATCTGCCATATGTACCTGCATGAGCTTTTCACAGTAGGAAAAAGCATTGGTATCCAAGATCTCAATACCGTCGGCGATCGTAACCTCTTCCAAAAAATTGCACTGCACAAAAGCACGGGAATCGATCTTTTTCACGGGAATACGACGCACAAAGGCAGGCATCTCCGCTTTCGGGAGCAAATGATCACGAGGGCCCGTAATCACGGCATAATCCTCTCGTTTTTCAAATTTGACAGGGATATCGCGGGATTTCCAAAGCTCTGCAATTTTTGCAAAAAAGCTGTTTTTTGCTTGATTCTCGCTCATATATGACCTCCCATATCGGTATTTTTCCTCTTACCTTTTAGTATATCATGAGTTTTTCGCTTCGTCAATGAGATAACATGATTTTTTACAAATCTATTTTGCATCCAAGTATGGTATTGATTTTTTACGCCGATTGTGTTAAAATATAAAATAACAGCCAACATAGAAAGGAGAACGCCATGGAGCTTGACAAATTATTTGAAAATGCGGATTGCGAAAAGGCGCTGATAAAAATTTCAGACGGCGACCCTGATGCGCTGCGCGTCATCCATAAGCATATGAACCGTCAGATTTATGCGGTGGCATATGCGGTCTTGCGGGACTTTTCCCTTTCGGACGATGTCGTGCAGGAGACCTACGTCAAGATCATCGAAAAAGCGTTTTCTTATCGAAAAGGCACGAATGCACGCGCTTGGGTGCTTTCCATTGCACGAAATATCGCCATCGATTATTATCGAAAGCGAAAATTCGAATGTGATACGGACGAGATCACCGATGCGGGAATGCGTTTCGACGAATCCACCGTGCTTTCTTCCATGGAGGTAAAAAAAGCATTGGACAATCTTTCCGATGAGGAGAGACAGATCGTAACGCTCAAGGTCTACGCAGGACTCAAACACCGCGAGATCGCGGAGCTTCTCGGCATCACGACAGACGCTTGCAAAAAGAAATATCAGCGCGCGGCAGACAAACTGCGCGAATCGTTATAAACAGCCATTTTTATCGCAACGCCAGAAAGGAACTCATTATGTTTGAAAAGAAAATTAAAGATTTTTTTAATTCGGTAACGGTTTGCGGAGAATTTCCCAGCAAAAAACAAAAATCCACCCCCAAACGCTTTACAGCGCTCACCATCACAGCCGCTGTCGCTTGCGTGCTCGCTGGCGCATTGCTCGCCGCAAAGCTGATGGATAAGGTCGGAGAAGAAGCGGACGATTAAATTTTAGAACAAGGAGACATACTGCATGAACAACATCAACAATTTGGATCAATTCAACAAGCATATCAAACGTGTCATCATCTCCAAGGAAGAGATCGAAGCAAAGATCCAAGAGGTCGGAAAACAGATCAGCGATACGTATGACGGCAGACCCATTTTGCTCGTCAGCATTTTGAAGGGTGCTTTCGTCTTTATGGCGGACCTTTGCCGCGCCATCACGGTTCCCTGCGAGATCGGCTTTATGTGCGCGAAAAGCTATTACAGCGGAACGGTTTCCTCGGGCGCTGTGAAAATCACGATGGACCTGGAACAGGATATTTCCAAATATCACGTCATCATCGTGGAGGATATCATCGACACGGGAAGAACGCTCAATGACGTCGTGAATCTCCTCAAAGCAAGAAATCCGCTTTCGCTCAAAGTCATTACTCTTTTGGACAAGCCCTCCCGCCGTCTTGTGGAGTTCAAGGCCGACATTTCCCTTTTCACCATTCCCGATTACTTCGTCATCGGCTACGGTCTTGACTGTGCAGAGCAATATCGAAATTTGCCGTATATTGCGGAATATCAAGAACAGGAGTAAAGGCTCATGTTGAATAAATTTTTCAAGCTCAAAGAAAACAACACCAATGTGAAAACAGAAATCACCGCAGGTCTGACCACGTTCATGACGATGGCGTATATCCTCGCAGTCAACCCCAGCATCCTCAGCGATGCAGGCATGGATCCGACAGCTGTTCTCCTTGCAACCTGTATCGCTTCCTTTATCGGCACGGCGTGCATGGCGCTGATGGCAAATCTGCCGTTCGCGCTTTCCGCGGGCATGGGTCTGAACGCCTACATGGCATATACCGTCGTTCAAGGCTTCGGATATTCTTGGCAGGTCGCGCTGCTCGCGGTCTTTGTGGAGGGCATCATTTTTATCGTGCTTTCTCTCACAAACGTCAGAGAAGCCATCTTCAACGCCATTCCCATGCAGCTAAAAAACGCCGTTTCCGTAGGTATCGGTCTTTTCATTGCATTCATTGGCTTGCAAAACGCAGGGCTGACCGTCGGCAGTGATTCCACCCTCGTTACCATCACAAGCTTCACCGAAAATTTCTCGACCGCGGGCATCAGCGCCGTACTGGCTATCCTCGGCACGCTCGTAACCGCGATTCTCTACATCAAAAACATCAAAGGCTCTATCCTCATCGGTATCCTCGGAACATGGATTTTGGGTATGCTTTGTCAGGCGACGGGCATCTACGTCCCCGATGCGGCGCAGGGATTCTATTCTCTTTACCCCACATTCGCTATGACAGACTTCACGAAGCTCGGCGAGACCTTTGGTCAATGCTTCCAAGTGGATATGAGCGGTGTCGGTATCTTTAATTTTATCGTCATCATCTTCTCGTTCCTTTTCGTTGACCTTTTTGATACGCTCGGCACGCTCATCGGGGTCAGCACAAAGGCAAATATGCTCGACGAAAACGGCAGACTCCCCAAAATCAAGCCCGCTCTCCTTGCTGACTCTATTGCAACCTCTACAGGTGCGATTCTCGGCACCTCTACAACGACAACCTTCGTGGAATCCTCCGCAGGCGTTGCAGCAGGCGGCAGAACAGGTCTTACCGCTTTGACAACGGCATTTCTGTTTCTCATTTCCACATTGTTTGCGCCCATCTTTACGGCGATTCCCTCCTTCGCAACGGCTCCCGCGCTGATCATCGTCGGTTTTCTGATGTTCACCAACATCACCAATCTCAAATTGACAGCGGAAAATTATACCTCTGCCATCCCAGCATATCTTTGCATCATTGCGATGCCCCTCTTTTACAGCATCGCGGAAGGTATCTCCATCGGTGTTATCTCTTACGTTATCATCAATCTTGTATCGAAAAAATGGAAAGAGATCTCTCCTGTGATGTATATTCTCGCCATACTCTTTATTTTGAAGTATGTTTTCCTTTGATACGATTTCAACAGAAAAACGACCGCAAAAGGCTGGTTCTCATAAGGAAGT
>JBGVLA010000136.1:0-6262 GCA_045124015.1 Eubacteriales bacterium
AGGATAGCAAGCTCTTCTGCAAGGGTCTTGTCGCCCTTGAGTGCCTTTTCGGTACGCATGATTCTGCGTTCCAAAATTTCAAGGTCTGAGAAAATAAGCTCAAGATTGATGGTTTCAATATCACGGAGCGGGTTAACATTACCGTCTACGTGAATGATATTGGTGTCTTCAAAGCAACGAACGAGATGGATAATAGCATCTGTTTCACGGATATGGGAAAGGAACTTATTGCCAAGACCTTCACCCTTGGAGGCACCCTTTACAAGACCTGCAATGTCGACGAATTCGATAACAGCAGGGGTGTATTTTTCAGGGGTATACATTTTTGCAAGCTCATCCAAGCGTGCATCGGGAACAGCTACCATACCGACATTCGGTTCAATGGTGCAGAACGGATAGTTTGCAGACTGTGCGCCTGCGTTGGTGATGGCATTAAACAGTGTACTTTTGCCGACGTTCGGCAAACCTACGATACCTAATTTCATTTTATTTATATCTCCTTTGAATTTTCTTGCGTCGAGTAGTTTTTTAAGAAAAAGACATATTCATACAGATTAATAATACCACATCGTATGTTTTTTCTCAAGCGGTTTAACGAAAATTCCTTCAAATATTTTATAAATTTTTCCTAACAGCGTCAAATTACTAGGTTTTCGCTGATATATTCTTCAAATCCTTTGTGTTTTATCTGTTTTTTCATACCGACAAAGAGAACAAACGGACAATTCGGTGAGTACAGGACTTCTGCGGTATTGATTGATAGAGTTGCGGACAAGGCTACCAACTATTCAAGATGGTAATATTTGTTGAGATTTTCTGTCCCCTCTTGATTTTGTTCGTATTTGCAAGTATAATATGTAATAAATTATTATAAGCTGATAAAAACATTAAAGGTCTGAAGTTTGTATGATAAAATATTGATCCGCTAAACAGACCGCTTAAAAATGTACGTGCAAAAACGATAGGAATTTGACGGATTTTGATTGATTTTGTATATATTGTAAAGGAGAGCTATAAATGCTTTATCTAAAAAGAATTTCAGTTGATGATGGCATTGAGATATATAATATGCTACAGGAAATTAGCAGTAACGATAATGGATTCCACAACAAAGTTTATGGTATGTCTTATAATCAATTTAAAGAGTGGCTTGAAAATGAATGCTCTGTTGATCATGGTAACTTGGAGGATTGGATGGTCCCACAAACGTCATATTGGTTCTTTGACGATGAAGGGGCCGCTGGGTTATGGAAGAATACGTCACTGTCTCAATGACAAGCTGAGAGAAACAAGTGGACATATTGGATATGCTATCCGTAGTACTGAACGCGGGAAAGGGTATGGAAATCAAATATTATTCTTACTCTTGAAAGAATGTCAAAAACTGAATATTGAAAAAGTCCAAATCGGCGCCAATTCAGACAATACAGCTTCCAATAAAGTCATTTTAAAGAATGGTGGAGTATTATTTCGTATTTCTAAAAATAAAAACTTTTATCATATAGATTTAGTATGAATAATATAAAAAGGCTCACGATATATCAATCGTGAGTCTTTTTTGCATCTATTCATAGTCAAAGCATAATGAAGCACAAGAATTTATGACAAGGTTTTCTTAGTCGAAAACAATCATTTCCTATATTTATTATAATAATTATAGCACTAAAAAAGCGATATGTCAATATAAGTATCACAATGTGAGGTGCAAATTATAATAATTATGAACAAGAATTCCTATTTTGTATATATTATACACTTAAATTTGCTTAAAAGCAATAGGGAATTCAATGTATTTTTAGTCAAATTATAACAAAAAAGGAGAATGAGAATGCCAAGACGAGGAGAATCCATATACAAAAGAAAGGATGGGCGTTGGGAAGCGCGATATATTCATCATTATGAAAATGGAAAAGCAAAATATCGTTACCTATATGCACCGACTTACGCAGAAGTGCGAGCAAAAAGGATGGAAGAATTACGATGGCCTGAGAATATACATTTTTCTGGCATAAAAACCATCTCGAGATTTCAAGAGGTCAGTGCAAAATGGCTTGTTGATATCAAAATGCGTGTAAAAGAATCTACATATACTCGATATGTTCGGATTGTGAATGTTTATTTGAATCCCAACATCGGAGAAGTGCATTGCGGTAAAATTGATGCCGATATATTGAATCATTTGATACAACATTTAAGCGGTGAAGGGGGATGTAAAAAGCAAGGATTATCTGCAAAAACAGTATCGGATATCGTTTGTGTTTTGAAAGCTATATTACGCTTTGGCAAACAACAGGGATATCCTTGCAGTTCATTTCAGGGATTATATCTACCACAGAAATTGCGAAAGCCAACCGAAATTGTATCAAAACAACATCTTGTTCGTATAGAAGAGTCCTTGAAAAATTCAACAAATCTAACGAGTTTAGGAATATTATTCACACTTTATACAGGAGTTCGCATCGGCGAGCTTTGCGGACTTCGATGGGAAGATATTGACTTAGAATCGCAAACGGTTACAATCAGAAGAACCATTGAACGAATCGCAAATCTATCGCCCGGCGGAAAGAAAACCAAAGTCATTATCAGTGAACCCAAAACAGAAAACAGTATTCGCATCATTCCGTTACCTACATTTCTTGTGAATCGATTAAAAGCACATATATCGCCTTCATTCTGCTATTTTCTGACAGGGACAGAAACATATATTGAACCACACCGATATTATATGCGCTATAAATCATGGATGAAAAAATTGGAACTGGATACATATACTTTTCATGCCTTACGCCACACCTTTGCGACAAGATGTGTTGAAATTGGATTTGATACAAAATCTCTCTCTGAAATATTGGGACATGCAAATGTCAGCACGACTCTTGCTGTCTATGTTCATCCCACCTTGGAACAAAAACGCTCACAAATCGAACAACTTGCAAAATGCTATTTATAGTCAAAAATATAGTCAACGAAAGCCGATTTTTCTTGGATATACAAGAGAAATCGGCTTTTTTGTCATAAATTCTTGTGCTTCATTACCTTTTTGAGCGAGTGGAAGGAGGGCGTATATGGCGATTTCATTGTTTAGGCATAATGAAGAAGCTTACATCGCTGCACGTTCCATGCTCGAAGAAACAGGGAAGGCAGCAATCGTTCATCCGACGGGTACAGGTAAGTCGTTTATTGGCTTCAAACTGTGTGAGGATTTCCCTAATAGTACGGTTTGCTGGCTTTCTCCTTCCGAATATATCTTCAAAACGCAGATAGAAAATCTCAAAGCTGTTTCGGACGGCTATGCCCCCGAAAACGTGAAGTTTTTTACCTATGCCAAACTCATGAATATGAGCGAGGCAGAGCTTGAGGAGATTGCTCCGGACTACGTCGTGCTTGACGAATTTCACCGTTGTGGAGCGGAAATGTGGGGCAAGGGTGTAGACAATTTGCTGAAAATGTGTCCTGAAGCAAAAATTTTGGGACTTTCGGCAACCGCTGTGAGATATCTCGACAACCAAAGAGATATGTCTGACGAGCTTTTTGATGGAAATGTTGCTTCGGAGATGACACTTGGTGAAGCAATCGTTCGTGGGATCTTGAATCCGCCGAAATATGTGCTTTCTGTATTTTCTTATCAAAAAGATTTGGAGGAATATCAAAAGCGTGTCCGCTATGCGAAAAATAAAGCCGTTCGAGATGCCGCGGAGATCTACCTTGATGCGCTCCGCAAAACTCTTGAAAAAGCCGATGGGCTTGACAAGGTCTTTGCCAAGCACATGACGGACAAAAAAGGAAAGTACATCGTTTTTTGCGCAAATGCAGACCATATGCGCGAAATGATTGCGAATGTTCCCGATTGGTTCAGCGGCGTTGATAAAAAGCCGAACATATACACGGCGTATTCAGACGACCCCGAAACGAGCAAGGCTTTCACAGATTTCAAATCCGACACAAGTGAACACTTGAAGCTCCTTTTCTGCATCGATATGCTTAACGAAGGAGTACACGTAGAAGACATAAGCGGAGTAATACTGTTTAGACCGACGGTTTCTCCGATTATATATAAACAACAGATAGGCAGAGCGCTCTCTGCCGCAAAAAGCAAAGACCCCCTAATTTTCGATGTTGTAAACAACATCGAAAATCTTTACAGCATTGGCACCGTCGAAGAAGAGATGCGCACGGCAACAACATACTACCGCTTTTTCGGCTACGGAGAAGAAATAGTAAACGAGCGTTTTGAGGTCATCGACGAGGTGCGCGATTGCAGGATACTCTTTGAAAAGCTGAACGATACTCTCACGGCTTCGTGGGACGTGATGTACGGTTTTGCAAAAGAGTTTTATGAGCAAAACGGAAACCTCGATGTGCCGAAGCGCTACAAAACGACAGACGGTTACTCGCTCGGCAACTGGGTGCAGACTCAGCGAAAAGTGAGAAACGGCGAACAGTACGGAAGGCTTGACGTGGAGCGCATAGCAAAGCTCGATTCGATAGGTATGGTCTGGGAAAGCGTGCGCGACCTTTCGTGGGAACGAAACTTCACCGCCGCAAAAGAGTATTACGAAGAACACGGCGACTTGCTTATGCCGACCTCCGACGAAAAACACCGCGGAGTTGCGCTCGGCAGGTGGCTTGCGTCGCTTCGCTCATACAGAAAAAATAGAGCACAGAGCGCGTATCTCACACAAGAGAGGATAGATGCGCTCGATAATATAGGCATGGTGTGGGATGTCCCCGATTATCTTTGGGAGCAAAACTACGGTGCGGCGCTTGTGTATCACCGCAAACACGGAAACCTTGACGTGCCCACCTACTATGTCACAGAAGAAGGCATACGCCTGGGAGCATGGCTCTCGGAGCTCAGAAAAAGCCGCGCGGAGCTTTCCGAGGATAAGATAACGCGCCTTGACTGTCTCGGCTTTGACTGGACGGTCAAAAGAAATAATACGTGGAAGCAATCTTTCGACGCGGCTTGCAGATACAGTCAAGAGCATGGAAATCTTGACGTTCCCACAGGCTTCGTGACAGAGGACGGCTGCAAGCTCGGGCGTTGGCTCTGTCGCCAGAGGGACGGCAAAAATACGCTTCCCGAGGCAAAAAAGCAAAAGCTTGATTCCATAGGCATGGTCTGGGAAATGGCTGACCCGTGGGAAGAAAAAATGCGACTTGTTGAAGCCTACTTCGCGGAACACGACAACGTGAACATCCCTGCGGACTACGTGGTAGATGGTGTTTGGCTTGCACGGTGGCTTTCCGAGCAGGTGGCGAGGTTTAACGGCAAGCCCACTGGCAGAAACAAAACCGTAAAACCGCTTACAAAAGAGCAGTGCGCGCGCATTGAAGCGCTCGGCATAAAGAAAAACGTTTCACGAAACGACCTCGCGTGGGAGGAGCAATACCTCGAAGCGAAGGCATATTACGAGGAAAACGGCGACTTGGCTATGTCCAAGCGATACGTAAGCCCAAGCGGCAAAAACCTCGGTGTATGGGTGCAAAGACAGCGCCTTTTGTGCCGTGACGGAAAGCTCAAAGCGGAGCAGATAGCAAAGCTTGACGCCATCGGCATGGCTTGGGAAACGAAATCTACAAGCTCCAAAATATCGCTTGCGCGCATATCGCAAAAAACAACAAGAAATTTACCAACATAAGGTTGATAGATAAATAAAAAACAACAAGGGGTAAGAAAAATGGAATTCAAACCGTTTGAAAAAAAGGTATGGCTTGCAACTCCCACGATGCACGGGGAAGAACTTGAATACGTAAAAAAAGCATACGAAACAAACTGGATGAGTACTGTTGGCGAAAACATCAACGAGGTTGAACGCATTGCCGCTGAAAAAGCGGAGATGAAATATGCCGTTGCGCTTTCCTGCTGCACGGCGGCTCTTCACCTTTGCGTGAAGGTCGCGGGCGAAAAGCTTTACGGCAAGCCTGCGATAAGCCACGGCGCGCTTGAGGGCAAAAGAGTTTTCTGTTCCGACATGACGTTTGACGCAACTCTCAATCCCGTTGTTTACGAGGGCGGCATCCCTGTGTTTATAGACACGGAAGCAGACTCCTGGAATATGGACCCTGTAGCTCTCGAAAAAGCGTTTGAAATGTATCCCGACGTAAAATTGGTTGTCAGCGCGGAGCTTTACGGCTTCCCTGGACGCATGGATCTTATAAAAGAGATATGCGAAAAGCACGGCGCGCTTCTTATCGAAGATGCGGCAGAGGCTATGGGTGCAACGCTTAACGGCAGACAGTGCGGTTCTTTCGGTGATTA
>JBGVLA010000137.1:0-4755 GCA_045124015.1 Eubacteriales bacterium
CGACACACTCATGGAACGCACCAACCCCACATGGCCTTGCACATGGTTCGCTCCTCGTTGCGACGGTAAGGAAGGCAGCCCCTTCAAGACCGCTTACGAGGTTATGCAGAACTGGGGTGCAAACCACGGTGCGATCAGCTACGGTCATATCGGTGCAGATCTTATCACCATGTGCTCCATGCTCCGCATCCCCGTTTGCATGCACAACGTTCCCCTCGATGACGTATTCCGTCCTGCCGCTTGGAATGCATTCGGCATGGATAAGGAAGGTCAGGATTACAGAGCTTGCGCAGCTTACGGTCCTATGTATAAGTAATTTTTATATTGGAAAAAGCAGACCTCGGTCTGCTTTTTCTTTATTTTCTCTTGACGAAAATCCGATTCGGTGATAGGATATAGGATATCATTTTGATAAACGGAGCCAATTATGAATACTGCACTTTATAAGCGAAGCCGCTTGATGTATATCTGCGAAGCGGCGCTCGAATATCTTATTTCCATTCTCGTGGCAGGAACGTATCTTGCCATGATCACCAAAGAGCTTGGCATTTCCGATACCTTGACAGGCATCATCTCGTCGTTCATCTCTCTCGGCTGTGTTTTTCAGCTTTTTGCGATGCTTATTCGAAAAGGCAACACGAAAAAGACCGTCCTTTTCCTCAGCGTCCTCAATCAACTGCTTTTCATGCTCCTGTATATCATCCCTCTCATGGGCGGTTCGCAAAGCATGAAAACGACGCTTTTCATCGTCGTCATTTTGCTTGCATATTTCTTTTATAATATCGCACATCCCAAAAAAATATATCCTTGAGATCTCCACAGACTTCCCTTTCACAACCGAACAAATGCAGTTCATTTCTCAAAATATCCATTAACAAACCGTTCCCCCTCACTTCATTTCGAAGCGAGGGGGAAAACCATATCGTTTTAGTCAAATTTCCATTCTTCCAAATAACAGACCTCAGGGATCTCGCTCGTCCAGCCAACCGCATACGCCGTATAAGCCTCCACTTGATTTCCCCAATCATCCAAATAAGTCCACATGATATCGTTTGGAAATTCTTTTTTTGTAATTTCTTCGATCTCGACTGATGCGTTTTCTGCATAGAGATCTTCTGCGCCAAAAAGATGCAATATTTCATGCGCGACCATCGGGGCGCTATAAGACGCATATCCGGAATAGATCACACAATGCTCCACCCCGCGATGATATCCCGTTTTATGTTGAACGGTAAAGGATCTGCCATCCTTATTGAATATCGTTAAAAATACGATATCCTGCGTTGGATATTGTGATTGCAGATAGGAATAAAATATCCAATCCGAAGCAAACCCAAGATCACCTGCCGCTTGCTCAAACGCATCCTCCTTGACCGCTTCTTTCGATGTTGTCGGCATAACACCAAAAAAGTCGATCGTATATCCCGTTGTCGGCGTAGAATAGCTTTCAAGCACAAAATCAAGCTCCACATTCCAAAACGCAGCTTCCCTTTTCAAAAAATCCAAAGCAGGCATCACGCTTTCGTTCGTGAATGTATGAACCTCATCCTCTGTCCAAAAGCTTTCGTCGTCATCCATAAACAATAAGACTACAACAGGCGTTCCGCTAAAATTACGGCATATCCCCCGTCGGTAACTCGGACGATATGAGCCTGAAGCAGGAAGTGCATCGGTAATACCGCGATATACAACATAAGAATCGAGCGGTTCACCATAATGCAGTGAATTTTTCGTTTCGGCAAGATAAGTTGTTTCCGTTTGCTCCGTCGATTCATAGGTATAATCATACAACAGAAGACGATAACAAGATGTCATTTGAAAAAGCAGGATCACGCATAGCAAACATGCAACCACTTTTTTCATACACAACACCGCCTTTTGATAAAATTACTTGTCAAAAGCATTATATCATATCTTAATCAAAAAGTCCATACCAAAATCGAACAAGTTTGTTAAATTGGAATTTATCAGTCTTCGATGATCTCTCGAATTTTATTTGCATAATCTTTTCCTCGGTTTATGGAAAACTCGCCGTGATACAACGCCGGAAGGACTTGCAATGAACTATGTTGTAAGGAATGATGAATTATTTGGGCGGATTTTTGCATTGCGTTATTTTCTTTTCCGCCAACAAATACATAAACCTTTGCGCGGCAGTTCCTTATGGTTTCCTTTAAAGAATACAACGAATTTGCCTGCAAAAAAGCAATCATATCTTTCTTGGATATGGAACAAGTATCTCTAAAATAGCAGTCAAACAAATCGAATTTTATTTTAAGCGACTTGAATTGCAGTTTAGAAAACCATTTGCGCTGTATTAATCCATAACAACTTCCAAAGACGGGCTTGATCATCGAACACGTTAGTTTTGAGGGTATAACCAGTGCACTTTCAATGATAGCGTATTTACAAATATCGTTGCGTTGCGACAAGATCTCCAGTAAAACCTGCCCACCCAAAGATAAACCACCAATCAGAAAAACAGAACCTTCAAAATGTGTATCGATAAAGGTTATGATTTCAGCGGCATTATCTTCTATGGTTGTAAAAGGCTTGTCGCTTTCTGCATGACCATCCAGTATTGGTAGAATGATATGATAATCATTTTGAAGAGATTTTGCTACTTCTTCATAATTCCACCACGACAAACCACCGCCGTGCAAAAGGATCATGACATCTCGCTTTTCATTCCCATATTCAACATAATTCAACCGCTCTCACCTCACCGCCAAATTCTTATGTATCGTTCTCGTTATCGCTGATTTCGCTGTTGTATTAGAAAGACACATGGCAAAGCCATATACCTAAAGTGGCACACATCCCAAGCCCCCTCCGGGAAGCTTTTCGTTAGTTCCATTATAACACAAATCGGCAGAGGAAACAACACCTCTGCCGAAATTGCGAATATACTCTTATTTTACAATTCTGACCTTTGCACCATTGCCGATACCTGCTGCGTTAGCATCGTCAGTATCGATGTGCATTTCCAAAACGAACGCTTTGTTTGCGCGGATCTGTACGTCGTAGAATGTAGTGCGACGAGCGCCGCCGTCAACGTCTACGGTTACGTAATCGCCGTCCTTAAGACCGAAAGCAGCAGCATCGTCAAGACTCATGTGGATGTGTCTGTTAGCGATGATACAGCCTTCCTTGAGGGTTACAACGCCCTTAGGTCCGATGATGGTGATCGGCGCAGAGCCTGCGATATCACCGGATTCACGAACGGGGGGCTTTACCTTCAAAACGTAAGAGTCAGTTCTGGAAATTTCAACCTGAGAGCTCTTTCTTACAGGACCGAGAACGCGAACACCTTCGATCGGACGAAGAGAAGGTCCGATGATGGTGAGCTGTTCCTTGCAAGCGTACTGACCGGGCTGAGAAAGATCCTTAAAGGGGGTAAGCTCATAGCCCTTGCCGAAAAGGATTTCTACGTGTTCCTGTGTCAGATGGATATGACGGTTGGAAACGCCGACGGGAACGAGGGATGCTTCTTTTACCGCACCGCCACCGATTTCCGCCATAACGCGATTCACGATTTCAGATACAATATTCGGATCGTAGCTCATATTATCCTCCTATATCACTTAGATGATGCGGAAGCTGTCAGCCATAACGCAACGACGCTGTCTGGTAAAGCTTCTCGCAGAAGTGATACCTTCACCTGTAGGACCTGCAATGGTAAATGTTGTATGACCTTCACCGCCAAAGCCGATGCCCGCAAAAGAAGGAGCATTCTTTACGAAGATGGTGGTTTCAACAGCCTTTGCAAATCTGGAAAGGTTATCGATATTCTTGGAGTGCATATGTGCAGTATGACGGTTGCCATGCTCTGCCTTAACAGCGAGATCGATAGCTTCGTCGATATTGGATACGCGAACGATAGGAAGAATGGGCATCATCAATTCTTCCTGAACGAATTCATGGTTGAAATCGGTTTCGCAGATGATACATCTGATCTCCTTACCAACCTTAATGCCGATCTTTGCAAGGATCACGTCAGCATCACGGCCTACGCAATCACGGTTAACGATCTTCTTCGTTCTGCCGGCCTTGTCTGTTTTTTCAACAAGAACGATCTTTGCAAGCTTATCTGCTTCTTCCTTGGTGATCTGATATGCACCGTTGCGCTTCATACCTGCGATGAGGTCGTCTGCGATGTTATTGAAAGCAAATACTTCTTTTTCTGCGATACAAGGAAGGTTGTTATCAAATGTGCAACCGTCGATGATATCTTTTGCCGCCTTCTGGATGTCTGCGGTATCGTCAACGATAACAGGGGGGTTACCTGCACCGGCACCGATCGCCTTCTTACCGGAAGAAAGCACCGCTTTTACAACGCCGGGACCGCCTGTGCAAACGAGAAGACGAATGAGTTTATGTGCGTACATGATGGACGCAGATTCCAAAGTAGGCTTGATGGTGGAAGCAACGAGTACTTCGGGACCGCCTGCCGCCTTGGAAGCGCGGTTTACAAGGTCAACCGCATAGTTCGAGGTAGCGATCGCATTGGGGTGAGGGTTGAAGACAACGCCGTTACCTGCCGCGATCATACCGATCGAGTTACAAATTACAGTTTCGCTGGGGTTGGTACTGGGTGTGATGGCACCAACAACACCAAACGGAGCCATTTCAATCAAAGTGAGACCATTATCGCCGGTTTTTGCGGTGGGGCAAATATCTTCGGTACCGGGGGTCTTATCTGCAACGAGGATATGTTTGAGTCTCTTGTGCTCAACCTTACCCATACCGGTCTCG
>JBGVLA010000138.1:0-9859 GCA_045124015.1 Eubacteriales bacterium
CTTTTACCCGAGCCGTTATGTCCGAGAACCGCTACAAAGCTTCCCTTTTCGATTTCAAGATTCAAATGTTCAAGGACGGGCGCTTCTGCGCGTTCATCCTCATATTGAAAGCAGAGGTCCTCTGCTTTGATGATGATTTCAGCCATGAATAAGCCTCCAATGACTTTTAATATAAAAATTAAGGATTACATTCATTTCGTCCATCTTGCGGACGCACCGCAAGGAAGAACGCCGCCCGTCTGCGTAACGGGAAGACCGATCTCATCTGCGAGAACGGTACCGCCGAGCTTCTTTTCGAGCTTGAGCTTCAAAATATAACCCATCGTGGACGGAGAAAGTCCGGATGTATAGGAATTCAAAAGGAAGAAAAGAGGATCATCGGAAAGCACGCTTGCGGCAAGCTCAACGAAATCCGCGATGGAATCCTCAAGCTTCCAGACCTCGCCCGAAGGACCTCTGCCGTAAGAGGGGGGGTCCATGATGATGGCGTCGTATTTGATGCCCTTTTTCTGCGCGTACTGCAAAAATCTCGTGCAGTCATCGACGAAATAACGGATGGGCGCGTCGGAAAGTCCCGAAAGCGCGGCGTTTTCCTTTTGCTGCGCTTCCATGTTTTTCGCAGCGTCAACCTGAAACACCTCCGCACCTGCCGCGGCAGCCGCCATCGTCGCGCCGCCCGTATAAGCGAAGAGGTTGAGCACGCGAACGGGGCGGTTCGCTTTTTTGATAAGGTCGGAAAACCAATCCCAGTTGACCGCCTGCTCGGGGAAAAGTCCCGTATGTTTGAAGCCCATCGGCTTAATTTTGAATTTCAGATCGCCGTACGAAACCGTCCAGCTTGCGGGAACATCAAGCTTCGTCCAGCTTCCGCCGCCGCCCTCTCGGGTATAAACGGCATCGGCTTTTTTCCAAAGAGGCGTTCTTTTTTCGTTTTTCCAAAAGATCTGCGGGTCGGGACGGCGCAAAACGTAGCCTGCCCATTTTTCAAGGCGTTCGCCGTCGGAAGCATCGCAAAGTTCATAGTCTTTCCATTTATCTGCTTTCCACATAGTTTATAGGATCCTTTCGGTGATTGTTTTGGTTTAATTAAAATTGAGTGTTGTCTGTGCGCAATCGGTCGTGCAATTTGCACGAAACGGAATCCCGAGATGCTCATAAGCAAGTCGAGTTACGCATCTTCCGCGCTGCGTACGCGTCAAAAAGCCGATCTGAATGAGATATGGCTCGTAAACGTCCTCGATGGTGATGGCTTCTTCGCCGACGGTCGCGGCAAGCGTATCAAGTCCGACAGGACCGCCATCGTAAAAACGGATGATGGCTTCGAGCATTCTGCGGTCTGTATTATCCAGACCAAGCTTGTCGATTTCCAGCATCGTAAGCGCACGGTCGGCGATTTCGGATGTGATAACCCCGTTTCCCTTGACTTGCGCATAATCGCGCACGCGTTTCAGAAGGCGGTTTGCAATTCTCGGCGTACCGCGGGAGCGCAGAGCGATCTCACTTGCACCGTCCTCAGCAATTTCAATGCCGAGAAGTCCTGCGCTTCGTTTGATGATGCGGACAAGCTCCGCCGGAGTATACAGCTCAAGGCGCAATAGCACGCCGAAGCGATCGCGGAGCGGTGTCGAAAGCTGTCCGGCTCTCGTCGTTGCACCGATAAGTGTAAATTTCTGAAGCGGAATGCGAATGCTTCTCGCCGCAGGCCCTTTTCCCGCGATAAAGTCAAACGAGAAATCCTCCATGGCAGGATACAAAACTTCTTCGACATTACGTGCCAAGCGGTGAATCTCGTCAATAAAGAGCACATCGTTTCGATTGAGATTCGTGAGGATCGCGCCGAGGTCTCCCTGCTTTTCGATCGCAGGACCAGAGGTGATGCGGATATTCACACCAAGCTCGTTTGCAATGATGGCGGAAAGCGTCGTTTTACCAAGTCCGGGAGGACCGTAGAGAAGAACGTGATCAAGCGCTTCTCCGCGCATTTTCGCCGCTTCTATATATATTTTCAAGCTTTCCTTTGCCTTTTCCTGACCGACGTATTCGTCAAGTGTTTGCGGGCGAAGTCCAACATCGATATCGGAATCCTCGAAGTGCGCACCGGCATCTACAACACGATCGTAGGTCTGTTCGGCAGGAAAGTCGGTTTCGATTTTTTTTATCATGACGGTATCCTTTCAATCTAAACGATTTTAGAATTTCGTACTCATTTTACGGAGCGCCACTGTGATCATCTCTTCCAAGGAAAGGAGAGGATCCACGCCTTTGAGCGCGGCCTTTGCTTCTTGTCTCGTATAACCAAGCACCATGAGCGCAGTAACAGCCTCTTCGGCGCTTCCCATTGGAGAAAACTCGATTTCCGATTCTCCGTTGTCGTCGGATGTGCCCATAAGCTCAGCGCCGAAGGTCTTGGATATCTTATCCTTGAGTTCCAAAACAACGCGCGCCGCAGTCTTAGCGCCGACACCCTGTGCTTTGGCGATCGATTTGGCATCTCCCGAGGAAACGGCAAGCGCAAATTTTTCGGGAGACATGATGGAAAGGATCGCCATTGCCGCCTTGGGTCCGATGCCGGAAACGGAAATCAAGAGCTTGAATGCGGAAAGCTCCGCTTCGGAATAAAAGCCCAGCAGATCAAGCGCATCCTCACGAATATAAAAGTGGGTATAAAGGCATACCTTTTCGCCAATGCGTGTGAGATGCGATAGCGTATTTGTACTGACGGTCAGCTTATAGCCGATACCGTTGCAGTCGATGACCGCCGTTTGCGAATCTGTCATAACAAGTTCGCCTTTGATATAATAAAACATCTATCTAAATCCTTTTTAGAGTAATTTTTTCTTTTTTTGGTTGAAATAATCTTGCATGAGAGAACCTCTCGTGTGCGCGTGGCATATGGCGATAGCCAGTGCATCTGCCGTATCATCAAGCCTCAGTTCACTGCCAAGCTTCAAAATATTTTTGACAAGTGCAATGACCTGACATTTCTCTGCTCTGCCGTAGCCAACGACGGATTGCTTGACCTGGAGAGGCGTGTATTCGCTGATCTTTACGCCATGATTGATAGCGGAAAGCAGGATGACTCCTCTTGCTTCTGCGACGGCGATGGCGGTCGTTTGGTTGGTATTGAAGAAAAGCTCTTCGATCGCCATTTCATCCGGACGATATGTTTCAATGAGCTCACACATATCATCGTATATCATTTTGAGTCTTTCTTCCACATCGATCCCGGCAGGTGTTTCGATGGAACCCATCGCTATGGTGTGAAAGCGATTCTGTCTATACTCCAGAACACCATAGCCGACAATCGCAAGACCGGGGTCAATTCCGAGAATGATCATGAGGTGTCTCCTTCTTCTTTAAGTTTTTTCGGCCTTGCGGTAAATACCGGCAACGAACATCTGCGGATATTCCAGTGCAAGATAGCAGAGCAATCCGTCGATATCTGCGTTCGCAAGATCAAAAACAACGGAAAAGGTTCCTGCACGCCCCGAAAACATCATTGGCAAAGGCTCAAAACTGTCGACCTTCGCGCCATAGTAATATGCGGCATCCGCGATATCGGAAACAAAAGAAAGATCGTCAAAGGTGATCTTACATTCAAATTTCGGCATACCTTCGGCAAGACAAATGCGCTCCTTATAAACGAGGGCAAAAGTCGTCATGCTTTCACCGTCATCGGAGTCTACATCGCAGGTATGGATGATATTCAGCTCATATTTTTCAATCATACGGTAAAAGCTATTCAGTCTGCCGTCGGATGTACTGAATATCGGAATAATGGCATATGCCGCCTGCTCCGCCGCAACCGCTTCACAAGCGCTTTGAAAATTATTTTCATAAAGCACCGAAACACCTCCGAGTGTTTTGGCAAAAATCTCAAAGGCGCGAAAGGCTTGCCGATTTCGAAGAAAGGCAATTTTTCGATCGGTCATGGGGGATGTTTCCGTGCTTGCGCCGAAAATTAAGGCGTTCAGATCCGAAAAGGAATGACCTTCGCCTCCGTGCGCAATGCTTTTGCATAGATAAAAACGCCAAAACCGAGACGTTTGACGAGAAAAATAGCGTTCTTCCTCATGGTTGATAGAAGCAAAGGCGCTTTCTATGCTTTGATCCGTAGAATATCTGCGGTAAATATAGGATGCTTCATCGGAATGAAAAACGGCACGAAGAATATCGGTTTCTCCCGTTCCCTGTCGGATCTCTTTTATAATGAATTGTGCGATTTCATGTAAATGCGCAAAGCTTTTTTCCGCTGAAGCGGAAGCCTGCATATGCGTATCAAGAAGATTCTGTTCCAAAATTCGATATTGATCTTTCATTCTGCAAGGCCTCCTTTACTCCATAATTTCCCATAATAATTTTATCTTTATTATTATATAATATCACATTCTCTTTCATATTGCAAGGGAAAACTCATAAATTCACATCTCGTACACACTTTTTACCAAAGAATTTTCTTTTCGCTCTTTACAAAGTTTTCATTTTAGGATATCATAGAGATATCAATTACGAAAAGGAATTCTATATATGAAAAAAACACTCACGATCGCGGGAAAAGAATACGGTACCGTATGGCTTGCACCAATGGCAGGTATGGGCGACGCCGCGTTCCGCAGGATATGCAAGGAACACGGCGCAGACTATATGACGACGGAAATGGTCTCCGCAAAGGCGCTCTGTTACGGAGACAAAAAAACACCGATGCTTGCCGCAATCCGAGACTACGAAAGCCCGGTTGCCATTCAGCTTTTCGGAAGCGAGCCCGAAACTATGGCAAAGGCTTCCGAGATCCTTCTCGGTTTTTCCGAAAAAAGCGGTGTCTATCCTGCCGCAATCGACGTCAACATGGGATGTCCCATGACCAAGATCGTCAAGAACGGAGAAGGCAGTGCGCTGATGAAATCCCCCGAAAAGGCTGCTGAGATCGTTCGGGCAATGGTTGCAGTCTGCAGGGATATGCCCGTTACTGTTAAGATTCGCATCGGATGGGATGATAAGTCGCTGAATGTCGTTGAAATGGCAAAAAGGCTTGAGGATGCAGGTGCGGCGGCGATTTGCGTACACGCGCGCACGCGAGAAGAGCTGTATTCCCCCGGGATCCATCCGGAATACATCAAAGCGGTCAAGGATGCGGTTCGTGTTCCCGTTATCGGAAACGGAGATATCTTTTCGGCAAAGGATGCAGAAAAGATGGTTTTTGAAACGGGATGTGATGGTGTTGCCGTTGCGCGCGGTGCACTGGGAAATCCTTGGCTTTTTGAGGAGATCCACATGGGACGTGATTTTGTACCTCCGACAAAAAAAGAACGCCTCACCGAGGCGCTCCGTCATTTTGAATTTATGATCGAGGACAAGGGAGAGCGTGTAGCCGTCTCCGAAAGCCGTGCTGCCATTGCTTATTATACAAAAGGTCTTGACGGCTCCGCAAAAATACGCGGACTTATGAATACCGCAGAAACCGCAGACGCGGTTCGCAACATCTTAAATACCTTTATGCAGGGAGATTGCCAACGCCACTGATCGATCACTCTTGATCCTTCTCTTTTTTTCTGTGCTTCTTTTCCAGATAATCAAGAATGACCGTGCCGCTAAGCATGAAGATAAGTCCTCTTCCGATCCCATCAAAGATCGTATAGATCAGCTCTTCATTTTTGATCAACTCACTTCCCTCCAGGGGCATGAGGATCGCAATCAATACGACAAGCTGAAGAATGATCAAAGGAAAGACGATCAATAGAAGTCTTTTTGCGTGTGCTCCCAGACGATAATCTGCTTTTTTTCGTTCCATATCAGTACCTCGCTTTTCTATCTTTTCTATTCTCATTATACAAAAATTGAACGCAAAATGCATTAGTGGACATTTGGAAACGTACGCAAAGTCTTCTTTTTTCTTTACAAAATTGGAAAAAGGCATTTACATTTTCTATTTATTATGATATACTGTTTTTGTATAAAATCTTAAACTTGGAGGCAACTATTGTGAAATGTCCAATTTGCGGCTATACCGAAAGTAAAGTTATCGACTCCCGACCGACAGAAGAAAATTCCAGCATCCGCCGCAGACGTGAATGCTTATCCTGTCAGAACCGTTTTACGACTTACGAGGTCGTGGAAAGCGTTCCGCTCGTCGTTATCAAAAAAGATAATACAAGAGAGGTTTTTGACCGTTCCAAGCTTCTTGCGGGCATTATGAAATCTTGCTATAAATGCTCCGTTACCACGGAACAAATTGAAAATCTCACTTCCGAAATCGAATTGGAACTCCAAAATTCCCTGCGCCGCGAAGTATCCTCCAAGCATATCGGCGTTCTTGTCATGGAAAAGTTGAAGGCGCTAGATGATGTAGCATATGTTCGCTTTGCCTCTATATATCGTGAATTCAAGGACCTTGAGACCTTCATGCACGAGCTGGAAACACTGAAAAACGAAAAAGAACAAAACGCAAAGTAATGAAAAAGCAGAGTGATCTCACTCTGCTTTTCTTTTTTATTTCATTTGAAATGAATAATCGAGCCTGATCCTATCGTCATCCGCAACGTAGCGGTCAACGTAAGCGAACTTATACGTACCGCAATCATGAACGCCGTTTCCGCGCTTAATGCGGATGTTTTCCGCTTCCTTCGGCACGGCGTGGAACAGCATGGATTTCGCATCGACACCGAGGTTATTCGTCATCGAGCCATAGAAAAGACCGGGGGCTTCCTTGGATTCCTTATAATCAAAACCATGCCAATCCATATAAAACGTTTCGTATATCCAAAGATTTTTGGCGAAATACGGCAAGGTCTTGGGAACACGGTCGATGTGTCCTTGGGTTCGATACACCTCGCAATCCAGCGCATTTCCTTTTTCGTCATAGATGTTATAAAGCTCGAAGCAATCGTCGCTGCCCGAATTGATCGTGCCTCTCGGCAAAGCACCGTCGTGCTCGTCCATATAGCGTTTGATCTTTTCGTAATCCGGGAAATAGAAACGACAACCCGTCAGCCAAAGATGCTCGTTCGGAAACAGAATGGCAAAATGAGAAAAGGTCGTATCTTCTCCAAATTGCATCTTGGGAATAAGATTTTTCAGCGCTATCGACATATCGGCGCAGGCTTTACAGGTCTTCAAATGTTCCTCTGCCGTCTTTTTCCTTTCGCCTGTCAAAAGTCCGAGTGCGTGAATGAGCATCACGTCATAATATTCTTTGCAAGTCATTTTATTTCTCCTTGTCTGCTCGGAAATGCCGAGCTCTTTTCGTATATTGCGAATGGCATAATAGCTTTGGCTTTTCACCGTGCCCTCAGGAATACCGAGTCTTTCGGAAATTGCAGAAACGGAATAACCGTCCACATATCGCAGAGAAAAAACAGTACGTTGCGTTTCCGATAACCGTCCCACAACATTCAAGATCTGCCGTATCTGTTCCTGCTCGAGCATACGCTCTTCCGGCGTTTGGGCATCATAAGCCAAATATTCAAATGTATTGTCGTCCTCATCACGATAATCAAGAGAAATCGTCGGCATGGGTGCTTGGCGCGTGAAATAATTTCTCATCGTATTGTCTGCGATGCGCGCAAGCCAACCGCGAATTTTACCTTCTTCCGCGTAATCATCATATGCACGAAACGCTTTGATGAAAATTTCCTGCACCAAATCCTCATGAGCACCACCGCTAAGCCTTCGGCGTACGTAAGAGGAAAGCCAGGCAGTATTTTCTCTGACAACGGTTTCAAAATCCTGCTTCACCTTACCATTCCTTTCTTTCGTATTTCGTAGCTACAATTATCATAACACGAAATTTCGAAAAAGGTTCAAAGGAACGAGAAAATTTTCAAATTTTTTCAAGTTAGTATTGACAAACTCCCTGGAAATGGTTACAATTATGAATATCATTTTCGTATCAAAGGCAGGATATCAAATTACGTATGCTTGAAATCATCACTCACGTTTTGCTTCATTCCTTGGAAGAAACAGTAAAGCTTCTTCCATTTCTCTTTTTAACCTATTTGCTGATGGAATTTTTGGAACACAAAGCCGCGCAAAAGACCGCGGATATCACCGCAAGAGCGGGCGTTTTCGGTCCTTTGGCGGGCGGACTTCTCGGCGCCGTTCCGCAATGCGGATTTTCCGCCTCCGCATCCAATCTCTATACGGGTGGTATCATCTCGGTCGGCACGCTCATCGCCGTCTTTCTTTCCACGTCGGATGAAATGCTCCCCGTCATGCTTTCCGAAAAGGTAGCGTTTACCCGTATCCTTTCTCTACTTGCGGTCAAGGTCGTTTCGGGTATGCTTATCGGCTTTCTCATTGACCTTATCTTTCGTTTGGCGAAACGCTCTCCCCGCAAGGCGCATAACGCCGATATCTGCACAGACGAACATTGCGGCTGTGAAAACGGTATTTTCCGTTCCGCACTCGTGCATACCTTGCAGATCGCAGGATTTATCTTCCTGTTTTCATTGCTTGTCGGCGGTATCGTGGAGATCGTCGGAGAAGATACCCTCGCGGAGTTTGCCGCAAAAGCAGGAATCTTCAGCACACTTGTTTGCGGACTTGTGGGGCTTATTCCAAATTGTGCGTCATCCGTGGTTTTGACCAAACTTTTTTTGGACGGCGTGATCGGAACGGGCTCCGTTTTGGCAGGACTTCTTTCAGGCTCGGGCGTGGGACTTCTCGTGCTTTTCCGCGTCAATAAAAACGTCAAAGAAAATCTGCTCGTTACTGCCGTCGTCTATGCGGTCGGCGTACTGATCGGCATCGGATTTGACCTTTTTGGGATCGTGTTTTGAAATGGAAAATGATAACCAAAAGGACTGTTTCGTATAATGTTAAAACCCCGACAGAGATAATCTGTCGGGGTTAGTTATTATTGAAATACAATACCTTCTGCGTTTATGCGAATCGAAAAAAACAAATTAAAAATCTCCTCTTTAGGATTTAACGTACTATGCATATTTATCAATCGTCTTTTCCCGACTCTTCGGTCAAGTATAGCAAAAATGCGAACGATCATGTTTTCACTATTCAAGCTATTCTCGATGCTTTGATTGTCAAATTCTTCAAAAGCCCGATAAAAAGCATGTTCGCTGAATATACCTAATTTTAGTGCTGTGTCATCCATGTATGCATAATTTTCACTCATGCGCTTTTCGTATGTTTCATCGTGCGGAAACAAATGTGCTTTGCTCCAGTTGTTCCAATAACAACCGCTGATCAATTCTTTACCATCTAAGCGTATAGAAGCTCTGCCATGATGGTCAGGGCTTTTGCTATAAGAAGTGCAATAATACTGAATATGTCCTCGTAAGGCTTCCGCAAGATATTCGTTTTCAAGCTTATGTCTGATACCGCTCCAAGTTGACATAGCAATCCTCCTTATTTCAGCTCCACCAGCGCGCGCAAAATGCCATCCGCGCCATAAATACCGACGGTATAAACGCCATTTTCTGCGTGGCATTTCAAAACGATATCCTTTTCGCCCGCGCTGATCTCCTTGCGATAGGTGATGCGGATATCATGAAAATCTCTCGCGTGGTAGATCTCTTCGGGGAGCGCCTCCAAGGCGAAGTCCAAATAACAAAGATTGTGGACATGTCCGTTGAGGTCGATCTCGCTTCTGCGAACGCGGTAGGATGTCTCCCATTCATAGACCTTCGGCTCTTTCAGACGAATGAGTCCATCGCCCTCAAAAACGGCTTTTTCCTCTGTGCCATAAACGTCAAGAAGCTCGTCCGTGATGCGAATGAGCTTTTTGGATACGGAATCCACAGGCGTCCATTTCGAGGAAGCCACGACGCAAAGCTCACCTGCCTCGTCGTAGATCTCGAAATCGCGGAGCGTCGTGCAAAACGATGCCATACCTCGGCTCCACGTT
>JBGVLA010000139.1:0-5746 GCA_045124015.1 Eubacteriales bacterium
CCCCGGTGAAAAGGAACTTATTGAAATGATGCGAGAAATCCAAAGTGCCAAAAGCGCTTAAACAAAAACAAGAATACGGCATACCTCTTTCGAGATATACCGTATTCTTGCAAAACTGTCCTTTAGGGCACGACCCTAAAGACTTGGTTTTTTCATCGTATAACGCAAATAACGTCTTTGAACGCATCATGCTTGAGAAGCGTTTTTTAATACAGCATCAAATTCCGGCGCACGTTTCTTGATCGCGATCGGTCTGCCGTTTTCATCAATAAAACAATGGGTTGAAGATGCCGTCGCTACGATACTTCCATCGTTGCTGTTTTTCATGATATAAGAGAGAGATAGCTTCACACCTGTATATTGTGTGAGCGTGATTTCAATTTCAATTGTATCGTCATAAGTGGTCGGACGTTTGTATTCGCAATTCACCGAGATAACAGGGGAGGTAATGCCTTCTTTTTCTAATCTTGTCATCGAATAGCCGATTTCAGACAGAAAATTCATCCGAGCTTCCTCCATAAATCGAATATAATTTGAATGGTGGGTGATTCCCATTTTGTCAGTCTCATAATAATTGACTTTATGTATATACTTGCTCATAAAAAGACTCATTTCTGGTTACTCACCAACTCTCCCAAGGTCGTTTCTCCCCAACTGTAATTTATTAGATAACTCCCTTTGAAAAGTTGTGAATATTCTTCATTCCCCCAAAGGTACTTGTAGAGATCACAGTCAACCTTATCCATCACAAGGCGGCGCTTTCCGTCAACGGCTTCAACAATATCTGTAATTCCATACTCCTCTAAGGTGCTTTTTAATCTGAGTGCTACCTTGCGATATCGGGAAAGCGTTAAGGTGTTTGCAGGCTCATCCTCCCACAAGAAGCTGATGGCTTCTTCGGAAGTAATGTATCCGCCCTTACGGTCAACAAGCAAAGCTAAAAGTTCCTTTGACTTTTTGTTACGGAAGATGATCGGAGTATCCCCTACAAAAACATCGAAATAGCCAAAGGTGCGGATCAATACAGTGCGATTTTCCGGTAACGTTTGTTTTATGACTTCGGAACTGCTTTCTACCGGATAAAGCATTACATAACGTATAGAATGGGCATTTGGTTCTTTTTCAGAACAGATTGCTTTTATTTTGCGCTCTGTTTCAGATTGATAGTCAAAATAAGAGAACTCCGCTTCTCCCGTTTTCAACAACTCTGCAAATTTTTCATAAGGGATCTCGCTGTACGACACGAAATTTTCCAAAGGCGTAAATCTTTCGGTCAACAAAAGCCATTCTTTCTCGGTGTAACCAAAGAAGTCGCAAACGTTCTCGGTTGCATATAATGGCTTTACCAAACCTTCCGCTGTAACTTCAAAGGCTGCAATGCCGTCGGAAAACTGTGTGACTAAATTACGCATTTTTTCTTTCAGTTGGCTGTTTTCTTCCCTCAATGCCACAGAATCTGCTGTCTCCTTTGTCTCACGGCAGCAATAGAAATTGACCGATTCATCAACTTTAATGAATACGCCCGTAAACTGCTTGATGCTATCATCGGTAGAACGAGCCTTATAGGTGATTTGCGGTGGCTTACCCTCAACGCCATTCGATCTCTTTTGGCAGAAATCCATGAAAAAACGACGAACCGTGTCTTGCTGTTCTGCATTTACGGAAGCGATGAGCCATTTTTCAAGGGCATCTTCAATTTGCATTGCTATATTTTCAAAACGCTTAAAATAAGAATTATCCTCACAATGCAAGCATTTGATCGTGTTGGTATCCAGATTGAACTCAAAAATCTTATCGTAAACATCGGTAAGGGCTTGTAGATAGCGTTTGCTTTCATTTATTTTTTGCGCTTGATAGCGATCCGTAATATCCATACAGACACTTTGAAACTCTGTTTCGCCTTGTTCGTTGATGCATTTTGTAACCCATCCGAAAATATGTGCACGGGTTCCATCACAACGAAGTAAGGTCATATCTCCGGCGATGGGAGCATCCGCAGAGAAAACACGATTCAAATATTTTGAAAATCTGCGACGTTCTTCCATGGGAATCATGAGAAAGATATTGCTTTTATACATTTCCAGATAATCAATTTCTCCATCTTTCGTTTCGGGAAAGCGTAGAAGTTCGATCATTTTTTGGTTGATATATGTAACTCTCGGTTGCTTTTCACAAGTGTATCTCAAAAATCCGCAAGGAATGGTCTCGTTCAAAAATTGCAGATCAGTATTTTCGTTTTTAAGATCGGTTATATCTGTCAAAACAGAATGTCCGATGAGAGTCCCATCGTCCAAGCGTTTAGGCGAGAGGGTATCTCTGACACAGATAATGGTACCATTCTTCTTCACAAGGCGGTACTCATCGGTAAGCGTTTGTTCTTTCAAAATGATTCTTTGAATAAAATCGGAATACTTTTCACGATCTGCCGGGTGCACCCGTTGTAGATAAAGATCGGTGTTATCGTCCAACAGTTCGTTTTCTTCAAGGTCAAGCAATTCACACAAATTGTGGCTGACATAGTTCAGATGAACCGGAGGCGTCAGTACATACTGATGAAATCCACAGATTTGATGACCAAGTATTTCCTCCATATTGGTTAATGTGTTGTTCATAGTTACTCCTTTTGCAGAGTTTCTTGCTCTGCCAATGGGACTGTATACAAATCCATGCTACATTATAACACGAAATTATGACGAAATCTTGATTTTTCTGAAAAAATATTCCAGCTCTTTTCATTCTGTTTGCTCATCTCCGATTTTAGCGGGTGTGTGATCACCGCCATTGCACCTAAAATGATTTGCATAGTCCACCTACTTCTGACTGCGAAGAACAGTCTTTTGAATTTTGCCGCTGATCGTTTTTGGCATTTCGCTCACGAACTCAATGAGGCGAATCCACTTGTATTCTGCAAGCTTTTGATTGCAGAAGTTTTTGATCTCCAACTCAAGCTCATGCGAAGGGGTATATCCCACGCCAAGAACGATCACAGCCTTGATCGCTTGACCTCGGAGAGAATCCGGCACGCCGATCACGCTACACTCAACAACGGCAGGATGCTCCATAAGCACGTTTTCTATTTCATACGGACCTACGCGGAAACCGCCTGTTTTGATAATATCATCAAAGCGGCCGTGGAACCAATATCGACCGTTTTCATCCATATAAGCCGCATCGCCCGTATGATATACGCCATCACGCCAAACAAAACGATACTGTTCTTCGTTATCCAGATATTCAACGAATACACCGGGTTGCTTGCCTGCTTCTTCGGGAATGATAACGACTTCACCAATTTCGCCAACATCGACGGGTTGACCGTTTTTCCCGCGAAGCTCGATGTTGTAAAAAGGGGAGGGTGTCCCCATGGAGCCTTCCACAGCATCATAGCCTTTGAAATTCGCCATCAAAAGTGTTGTTTCGGTTTGTCCGTACCCCTCGCACAGATGAAGTCCTGTGCGTTCCGAGAATTTACGAAATACTTCAGGTGCTAACATTTCACCTGCGGTAGTTGCGTGTTTGAGCGTGGGCATATCGGGAATCCCCTTGCGAACGAGATAGCGATACACAGTCGGCGGAGCGCAGAAGGAGGTTACGCCGTAGCGATTGATGATGTTGGTGAGCTGTTTTGGCTCAAAATTATCGAAATCGTAAACCATGACCGCACTGCCGATCAGCCATTGTCCGTAAATTTTACCCCAGGATGCTTTTGCCCATCCTGTTTCGGCAACCGTAAAATGCAAGCCATTGTCCTCTGCTTGATGCCAATATTTTGCTGTAACGATATGTGCAAGAGGATAGCTGTGTTCGTGGATCACACCTTTTGGATAACCTGTAGTACCGGAGGTAAAATACAGCATCATCGGATCTGTTGCCAAAGTCTGCACACGCTCAAGTTCTTCTGAGGCAGATTGCATCGTAGTTGTTAGATTCTCAAAGCCGTCTGTATTTTGTCCTACACACCATAGCTTCGCCGTCATTTTAGCTTCTTTCAGCGCTTCGGTGATCTTTTCGGGAACTTCGTTTTGTGTAGTACATACGATCGCCTTTGCGTGAGAGGATTTTATACGATACACAAAATCGCTGACCGTCAACATATGTGTTGCCGGTATCATCACGGCTCCCAGTTTATGCAACGCAACTGCCGCAAACCAATACTCGTAATGGCGTTTCAGGATCAATATTACACGGTCTCCGTAACCGATTCCTGCACTGCGAAACACATTTGCCATCTGATTGCTGTATTTTTTCACATCAGCAAATGAAAAAATATGTTCTTCGCCTTCGACATTGCACCAAACAAGTGCACGTTTCTTTGGAGTTTCGTCTGCGATTTTATCCACAACATCATAACCAAAGTTGAAATTATCGGGATATTCAAGCGTTATTTTTTTTAATCTGCCGTTTTCATCGAAAATTTCATTACAATACTGTTTGTATACGCTCATATTTACTCCTTCATGATCGCACTAACACCAAGATTACGGAATCTGTCATAACGGTTCTGCGTCAAGTCTATGCTGCTCGACAGTTCTTTGAGTTCTTCCGTCAGAAGGATACGAATGCGGTCATAAAACTCTTTTTTGCCGATATCATGTTCGGAAAGGATACGTTCGATCACACCAAGGCTTTTGGCATCTTCGGCCGTTAATTTCAAGCTTTCTGCGGCAGTTTCCGCTTTAGCGGCATCTTTCCAAAGAATACTCGCACAGCCTTCGGGAGAAATAACGGAATACACAGCATTTTGCAGCATCCAAACTCTATCCGCAACAGCAAGCGCCAAAGCACCGCCACTGCCGCCTTCGCCAATCAAAATCGAGATGATTGGAACACAAAGCGTTGACATTTCAAGTAGATTTTCTGCAATTGCTTGTCCTTGTCCTCGTTCTTCGGCTCCGATTCCACAGTATGCTCCGGACGTATCCACAAAGCAAATAATCGGTCTGCCAAATTTTTCTGCCTGTTTCATAAGGCGCAATGCTTTTCGGTATCCTTCCGGTTCCGGCATGCCGAAATTACGATAAGTACGTTCTTTTGCGGTATGACCTTTTTCGATGGCGATTACGGTTACAGGATGATCGTTTAGCTTAGCGATCCCGCCAACAACGGCATGATCGTCTGCATAACGGCGATCACCATGAAATTCGATAAAGCCTTTGAAAATATTTTTGATATAATCAAGCCCGGTCGGTCTTTTGCTGTCGCGGGCAAGCTTTACGCGTTCGTAAGCAGTTTCGCTCATATCATCACCCTCCCATCGTGAATCTTCAGTATCTCGGTCAAATATTTTTTCTGACCCGAACGGGGGACGATGCTGTCAATAAATCCGTGTTCCAAGACAAATTCAGACGTTTGGAATCCGTCGGGTAGAGCTTTTTTGGTTGTTTGCTCAATCACTCTTGCACCTGCAAAACCAACAGTTGCACCGGGCTCTGCAAGAATAATATCCGCTTCCATAGCAAAGCTTGCCGTTACACCCCCGGTTGTGGGATCTGTAAGAACAGCAATATATAAAAGTCCGGCATCACTGTGTCGTTTTACTGCGGCACTTGTTTTCGCCATCTGCATCAAAGACAGCAAGCCTTCCTGCATACGGGCACCGCCGGATACCGTAAATCCGATAACAGGCAGACGATGTTGCACAGCATATTCAAATAGTGTCGTTATTTTTTCGCCAACGGCACTCCCCATACTGCCCATCATGAAATAAGACTCCATGACAAAGAGACAGCATTTTTGCTTGCCGATG